>JBNMNM010000186.1:0-6165 GCA_051275585.1 bacterium
GCAAAGCCAGTACTAACAAAAGAAACACTAATAATAAAAGTAGATAGAATTAATTTAAGCATCATAATTTATCTCTCATAGATATACTCAGGTTTTAAATTAAAATTTATTTTTACTGAGATATTAATTGAATTTGCTGTATATTCAGACAAATTCAATTAAAAACTTGTTAATGATTCATCATTCCAGAATTTTTATTTTTTCCTTGATGATTCATTGAACCTGAATTTTTATTCATTTCCTGATGGTTCATTGAACCAGAATTTTTATTCTTTTCTTGATGATTCATTGAACCAGAATTTTTATTCTTTTCTTGATGATTCATTGAACCAGAATTTTTATTCATTTCTTGCTGGCTCATTGTATCTGACTTTTTGTTCATTTCTTGATTATTTGTTGTATTGCTTTGATGTTCGTCTCCATGTCCAAAACTAATACTAAAAAGAGACAACGTAATAATCAGAAAGCTTATTATTAATTTTAGTTTCATAATTTCCCTTTAGTTAATATATCCATGTTCTACATTTAAAATAGAATTTCTTTCACCAGTATTATCATTGAATTTTGCATCAAAGTAGAACACAAATCCAATTTGAAATTTTTGCTCACTTGAGTATGTTTTAAGGCTTGCAAGGCCATCTTGGTAAGCAGTGTAGGAATACTGAGTTACAAGATCAAAACCTGCACCTAAACGATAAACCATTGATGGAATTATGCTATATTGGCTTGTGTTTGATGTCTCTGAGTAATTCTTGTAAGCAAGTGTAAGTGCTCCCTGAAAACGAGTAAGCAAACGAGGTCTGCCTTTATAACGAAGGGACATCACTATAGAATCTGATTTTGCTCGTAACAAGTTAATATCAGAATCAGCAGTAGCATCACTTAAACCACTATTACTAATATACTGAATTGCCATTGACCAATTGTTTACTGGATTCATATTTAGGTTAAACTCAGCACCAGCAATAACAGACGTCATTCCTTCATGTTTTGTATCAGTTGTACTAGCAGTGCTTGTGTCATCATTTTCTACTGATTGATAATCAACCCAAATCCCTGCGTGTCGTAATCGTTTTACATATTGTAAATCCTCAGAATTTCCATAGGTTAGCCCAAGACCACCACTGTTAAATTTTTCGATTTCTTTTTTTACTCCTGAAGTATCAGTTTCGAAACGACTTCCTGACCACCCAGATAATGTAACATTTTTCCCAAGATACAAATTCATTGAGAAAACATTTCCATACAATTGATACTGAGCATTCTCTGCATAGGAAGATGCATTTCCTACATGAGTATATGACATTAAATCATCATCTCGTAATGTTGGAAATTCGATCAGGGTACTACTAGGAATATTGGTTCGACCTAAAGAAACAGAAAATGTTTTAGTTCGATAGTATGCCTTCATCTGATGGAAAAAAATATCACTTGAAGAATCAGAATACTCTTCAGGTTTTGTAAGCCCAAAAACAGCTCCAGCTACTCCTTTTCGATACATTCGTTTTTCAAAACCAAGAAGCAAACTTGAGTCAGCAAAATCAATTTCGTTATGCTCGCTATTTGCTTGTGTTTGGTATCCATCTTTTTGTGCAAAATTCATTGTTGAGATGATTCTTCCACCTAAAAATATTTGAGGGGCTACAGGTCGGTCAGTCTCTAAAGCAAAAACTTGATTTCCAATAAAAGAGACAAACAAAAGAATAAGGCTAAGTTTTTTCATAACACACACTCCAAGTTAATTTATTGATCAAGAGAAACAGATGGAAGATAAGGTGGATTTTTTAAATCTTCATATTGAAGAACAGTCAGCATTCCACCTGGATAAATTCCATTATTTCTAACGGTACGTGTGTTATGATCATGGAAAGTCCAAAAACCTGGGTTATCACCATAAATCATAATGTCATAGGTTCCACCTGGTTCAACATGAATCGTATTCAGTTTCCTTGGGGTGGTTAAATCATTTCCATCTTGAGCAACCCACCAAAAATCATGACCATGCAAATGCATGTGATGGGACATATTGCTTGCACTAATTAAACGAACTCGAATCCATTCTCCTTGTCGAATTCCAATTCGCTTTGTTGCAGGGTAACTTTTTCCATTAATTCCGAAAAAATTGGGTTCAATTGGAACTCCAGAAGATCGACTTTGTAAATATGGAGGAATATATTTTCCATCCTTATATGCTTTTAGAAACTCTTCATAATTTCGGAAAAACCCATGTGTCATAGGATCAAGCTTTCCTTTTTTCATTAGCAAGTTTACCTGCTTCATCCCTTCTAAAAGACCATTAATTTCTTCACGAGCAAAATTAATATCAAAGGATTCAAGCATTAAGGTATATTCTCTATCGTAAGGAAAAACCTTTTTTAAGGGATCTTTCTTTTTATGAACAATAAATGCTCCATGCATTCCGATTGCTGCGTGTAAAGGCGTTCCCCAATGACAATGATACCATCGAGTTCCTGCTGGATTTGCTTGAAATTTATAAACAAAAGTTTGCCCTGGATGTACTGGATCTTGTGTTACCATTGGAACACCATCCATTGTGTAGGGAACAGTTAACCCATGCCAATGAATTGTATGCATCTCTTCTGTTTTATTTGTAAAATTTACTTTTACCCAGTCACCTTCATTAACATGAAACTCTGGCCCTGGAAGTTGTCCATTGAATGCAAATGCATGAGTTTTAATTCCAGGTAAAATTTCGTGTTGAATCAACTGAACATCCATATCAAATTCTTTGTATTTGACCTTATCTTCAGCTGGTGCTCCAGGTGGTCGAATCATCTTAGGCATTTTATGATCTTTCATAAACATCATCGTGCCGTATGAATTCATTTGGTGTCCTGCATGTGCAGACTGTGTTGCTGCTTGAGCTTGACTCAAAGCTCCACCTACCGCAAGAACACCACCAGTTGCTGCTGCTGTTGTTAGAAAACTTCTACGAGAATGAGAAACTTCCTTTTCTTTTTTCTCTTTATTATCGTTCATGAAAAACCTTTGAACTATTGTATAGGAATAGTCTTTTTGAGATTTCAAAAAATCAAGTTATTTTATTTCTGTAGACGCACGAATGTGAGTCAATCTCAAAAAGAAATTGATTAAAAATAAAAAAATCGGATTGTTTAAAATCTCAACAAAGGAATGCTACTTTTTGTGCAACAAGAGAATTTTGATAAGGATGTATTAAAGAGGAGTCTTTAGGAATAAATGAGGGTTGTCCTTTTGTTTGAATTTCAAGGTCTAAAACATGTTGAAAAACAAAAAGTACAAATTGTTTTTGAAAGGGAATATTTGTAAGCTGTGATGAAGTTAATTTAGCAGAGGAATGTTTTTGACAAAGAATTGTCTGATTATGATTTTCGCAGTGGTTTGATGATATGAAGCTACTCGTAACAACTTTGCTATGAGTTTTAACTTGAGAGGTATGAGATGATTGATTCGGTGCTGATAAGCAACAATTCAATAAAAATACAGTAATAATACTAAGACACAGCAATCCACCGAGGAATTGTCGTGAAAATAACCAATTTTTTTTGATTAAATTTAGCATTATTATTTTTTACCTAAAAATTTTAAGTATTCAGCCCTTTAAGGGACGATTTAGAAATAAACAGCTAAAAAAGTCAATACTGAAGATGTTACAATATGTAACATCTTTTAAAATCAGATGTTTAAATTACTTTTCTGATTGGAAAAATCCTTCAAAAATTTTCTTTAAATCATCATACTCGTAAGCAACAGGGAATTCTGGGAATTCTGTAACTACTCTTTCTGGTGGTTTAAAAAATGCTCCATGATGTGCTTCTTTAATCATAGTAATATCATTGTATGAATCACCAGCAGCAATCGTTTTAAAGTTTAAACCGTGGAATGCTTGAATTGCCCTTCTCTTTGGATCATCAATTCTCAAAGAATAGTCAACAATTCGAGAATTTTTATCAACTTCCAACGAATGGCAGAAGATTGTTGGCATATTTAGCTTTTCCATTAGTGGTGCTGCAAATTCGCTAAATGTGTCAGATAAAATAATCAGTTGGCTTTCACGTCGTAACCATTCAACAAATTCTACAGCCCCAGGAATTGGGTCAATTGTCGCAATTACTTCTTGAATATCGTTTAATGTTAATTTGTTCTCATCTAAGATAGAGAGCCGTTTTTTCATTAAAACATTATAATCAGAAATATCTCTTGTGGTTAATTTTAAATCTTCAATTCCTGTTTTTTCAGCAACTTTAATCCAAATTTCAGGAACTAAAACACCTTCTAAATCAAGGCAAGTTAATAACATCATAAAAAAAACTCCGTGGAAGGAATGGTCTTCTGAAAAATGACCTTCTCATTTCCCAATACTACTGTTATGGTTTCGTTCAAATCGACTAGATAACATTGAGAGTCGTTTTTTGAATTTTGCTGATACAGAGTATGGAGAGTCAAGAAGAGTCAAAAGTTAAGCAGGTAATATTGAATTCATTAATTCAATTAACAAAAACAAAAAACCTGCACGATATTACAATTAAAGAAGTTCGAGTTGCATCTCAGGTTTCTCCTGATGATTTTTTCAAGCATTTTACATATAAGGAGGATATTCTACTCTTTTATTATGAGCAAGTGTTTGATGCAACAATCGAGAGACTAGCAGAATATGAAGATTTTATTAGTCTTAGTTTAAAGGAACAAATTTATATTTTTTTCGATCTTCTTTTTCAAGAATATGCAAAAAATCAGGACTTTACTATAATTGCCACAAAACGATTATTATTAAATCCATTTCGTAATCTTCAAGGATTGGTTACTTATCGAAATCAATTTTTAGAGGTTATTCAAGATCTGCTTGAAGCCGCAGTTGATGTTGAAGAGATTGGAGATTCTGCATTATCGTCAAAAGTATATTATTTTTTCTGGGAATATTACCTCAGTTTACTCGGTTTTTGGATTTCTGATGACTCAGTAGAAAAACAACAAACCAAAGAGATTTTAGAGCAGTCATTAGAACTAATTAACGGTGCTTTAGTCACGGACGTAGTAGGAAAGAGTATTAATTTACTACATTTCTTATTTCGTAACCACATCCTTAAACGAGTAGATCCTCAAAGAATTGGCCAAGTTATTGAGCTACTTGATAAATTAGGCTTTAGTATTCTAAAAACACATGAATTCAGACCAACAGAATCCGAACAATAGCATTCCGACTTCAAAAAAAGAACGAAGTAAAATTGTAGGAAAAGCCGCTGGAAAAATAGGTTTTAAGCGATTAGGCTTTTTAGCAAAAAAGACATTTGCAGGACAAGAAAAACGAAAAGAATTAGCAGAACAATTTAATGAAGAAGCGGCAAAAGTTCTTTTTGATGCAATGAAAAAAATGCGTGGAACAGCTTTAAAAGTTGCTCAGATTGCGAGTATGGAAGTTGATCAACTTCCTGAAAGTTTTCGAAAAGAACTTTCAAAAGCATGTTATCAAGTTCCTCCTCTGAATCGGGCTGTTGTTCGTAAAGTTTTTATTAATGAAAAAGGTTGCCCTCCTGAAGAAGTTTTCCATAAATTTAATTATAAAGCATTTGCGGCTGCTAGTTTAGGACAGGTGCATCTTGCTGAAACAAAAAAAAATGAAATTGTTGCAGTAAAATTACAGTACCCTGGAATTGCGGATACAATTCACACAGACTTGTCTTTATTGGATTCAATTTTATCAAAAATGCCTCTGTTAAAACGCTTTCGTCATACAATTGATGAAGTTCATGAACGAATGACTGTTGAAGTAGACTATCATCAAGAGCTGTTATTTACACAACAATTTAAAGAAGTTCTAAATCCTAAAAAATTTCTTGTTCCTGATGTATATCCTGAATATTCAACACAAAAAATTTTAACAACAGAATTTCTTGAAGGAAAACATCTTGATGAATTTTTAGTTGATGAGCCATCACAAGAAGTTCGAAATCAATTAGCACAGAATCTTTGGGATTTATTTATTCAACAATTATATCAATTCAAAAAAATTCATGCAGATCCAAATCCAGGAAATTATCTGTTTCTGAATGATGGACGAATTGGAATTTTAGATTTTGGTTGTATAAAAGAATTTGATGAGCAATTTATTGAGCGTTTTCGACAACTTTCCCACACACTCTATAGTGGCTCTACATCAGATGTTGT
>JBNMNM010000187.1:0-6151 GCA_051275585.1 bacterium
AATAGAAGATTCAACCTTTTTTTTTGATGGGTCACTACAAAATAGATATAGACCAAATCCTATCCAAACAGCACCTAAATGCTCTTTTATTCCAAGAAGAGCAAACATTGCCAACCAAAACAAAACTTTTTTGCCCTTATGATAATTATAAAAACCATACAATATAAAAGGAGGGGCTAATGCAGATGCCTGAAATTCATATTTATAAGAAGCAATTATGGGAGAGTAAAGGTAAGTCCAACCAAAAATAAAAAGAAAGGCAGTAGCAACAGAATATTTTCCTTTTATATGGAATCGTACAATTTTATATAAATATAAGGTAGAAAAAAAATATGACAAAGATTTAGCTATCATAAGCCAATGAATAGAAGGCTCTATAGCATAGAATATCGCAATAATAGAAAATAAAGGGGTAAAATGATCACCAAGATTATTTACATTCAGAAAAGATGAATAAAAATCAAGGTTTGAAATATTGAAGAGGATATTTGAATGGAGACCTGCATCCCAAGTATTTATATTAAAAGAATAATAGCGAAAAAAATGGATTAAACACCAAATTAAAAATTGGATTACTATAAATAAATAAATATATTTTTCATCTAAGCTAGAGAAAAAATCATACACCCTATTTTGACTATCAATTAATGATTGATTCAATTGTTTCTTTCTAATTTTAATAACTGTGTATATCACTAAAATTAAAAGTGGTAAAATATATAGTTCTGTTCCAAATAAACCAGACCACCATACTATTAATGTTAATATCAATAATTTTAAAAACATTTAGTTTGAAAATAAAGATTTAATAAAATATTTGTATTAAAAGCTTTTTTAGCTAAAAAAAATAGAACTCATAATTGCATCAATTATTAATAGTATTTTTAATCACTAAATGTACCTGACTATTATAGTTATCATTTTATGTGAACTAAAAAATAAGAAAATACTTTATTTTTGAGGAACAAACCACGGATATTGTTTTTTAAAAAATTGGTTATATGCTATTTGATATCATTTTTTTGAGGATGGATCTAACCAATAACCAACATAATCAGCCAATAGGTGTAGATGCTTATTATTCAATAAATCATTTATTTAATATATTAAATAAACTTTATTAAAATAAAACTTAAATTGCAGAAACTATTCATCATTCACAAAGATTTCAATACTTACTAAATCATAAATATGGATTTCAAATTGACTCAATTTTCTTAGACCAAGATAATTATAAAATTGATTTTTCTATTCAAGAAAAAATGATTCGCTTTAAATTTAAGAGTCCTGATATGGTTCTGACACCAAGTTCAGATGATTGGGCTATTTTAAAAATGGAATTTGATCCCGCACTAGCAATGGGAATTTTAAACATTCTTGATGAATATCAAGAATAAAGTCTAAGTTTTTTACCAATAACTCGTCTATGCAAAAAAAATCACATATTCAATTCAATCAGGATCTACTTCAATTTTTACAAAACTCTCCAACACCATTTCATGCAACTAATAGCATGAAGGAGATTTTAGTAAAAAATGGTTTTCAAGAATTACAAGAAAAAGATGATTGGAAGCTAAAAACAAAAGGTAAGTATTTTGTTATTCGAGGTGGTTCCTCTATTATTGCCTTTCAAGTTGCAAAAAATCCAAATCAAAAGTTTCACATGGTTGGTGCTCACACTGACAGCCCTTGTTTAAAGCTCAAACCAAATCCTGAAAATTGGTTTCAAGGTTATCTTAAACTTGGTGTGGAAACTTATGGTGGAATGCTTCTCAATCCTTGGTTTGATCGAGATCTTTCTCTTGCTGGTAAAATAAGTTGGTTAGATAATCAAGGAAATAGGCAATCCACTTTAATTGATTTTAAAAAACCAATTGCTGTTGTTCCTAACCTTGCGATTCATTTGAATCGAAATGCAAATGAAAATCGTACTGTTAATAAACAATTAGAAATGCCTCCTCTTTTTATGAAAGTTTCATCAAAAGAGAGTAAAAAACCATCATTTCTAAAGATTTTAAAAAAAGAACTGAAGAGAACTGGAGTTTCAAAAAAGGAAATTTCAGAAATAGTTAGTTATGATCTCTTCTTTTATGACACTCAAAAACCAAAGCTCATTGGCTACCAAGAAGAATTTATTAGCAGTGCAAGACTTGATAATCTTTTAAGTTGTTTTGTAGGACTCCAAGCAATTTTAAAAGGTAAACCAAATCAAAATAATATTCTTGTTTGTAATGATCATGAAGAAGTCGGCAGTGATTCAACTGTAGGTGCAGGTGGAAACTTCTTAAAATCAGTTTTATTAAGAATTGCTGGAAATGAACAAGAACTATCAAAAGTTGTTTCTGACTCGTTACTAGTTTCAACAGATAATGCTCATGCAGTTCATCCAAACTATGCCTCTTATCATGATGCTAATCATGCCCCACTGATCAATGAAGGTCCTGTAATTAAAATCAATGCAAATCAGCGATATGCAACAACTAGTGAAACAACAACAGATTTCATCCGATATTGCAAAAAGGCAAAAGTTCCTTATCAAAAATTTGTGACTCGAACTGATCTTGGTTGTGGGAGCACAATTGGACCAATTACATCTACGTTGATTGGAATTCCTACTCTTGATGTTGGAGTACCAACATTTGCAATGCACTCAATTCGAGAACTTGCAGGAAACCTTGATGCAGAATATTTATACTTAGCTCTCAAAGAATTATTTCAAGGAAAATAAAAGAATATCTTTTTGAGTTCTTTTTAAATTCATGCTAGAGAACATTTACGGTTTTTCTCTAGTTATAATTGCACAAATATAGATCTTATATGGGAATTCTAGAGTAGAAATCTAAAAATAATTTACCTGTTTTATTCTATAGAATTGTATAAAAATGAGAGGAAACCCGCTATGATGAGCGATATTGATCTTGGAAAAATGAACTGCCAAACTTTTGGCTCTTTAATGAATAGTCTTCCAGCAGACCAAAGAAAATTGATTGTTGTATGGCTAGAAGGATACTTAAGTGGAAAGACAAATGATACTGTCATTGATATTGACTTGCTAATGAAGAGTATTGCGAAATTTGAAAAGTATTGTAAAAACAATCCAGATGAAATGGTGCTTGTTGCAGCTGAAAATGTTTTAAGTAAGTAACAAACAAAAAAGGAGAAACTGCAATAAATTATTGTTTCTCCTTTTTTACTCCTAACGAACAGAAGCTAAAAATGTTCCTACAGCTTCATTCCCTTTTTCCTCTTGAATTCGTAATAATTTAGAACCAATCACTGCAATATCAACTTTTCCTTTTAGAAAATCGACATCTTCTTTTGATTGAACTCCAAATCCTAATGCAATTGGTAATTGAGTTGAACTTCGATAAAGTCTAATTTGCTCAGAAATTTCTTCATCAAATTCAGTTTTTACTCCTGTAACCCCTTTTCTTCCTACACAATAAACAAATCCACTTGCAACTTTTGCAATTGCACTCATTCGTGAAGTTTTATGAGTGGGAGTAAAAATAAAGATTGGATCAATTTTTTCTTTTTTACATTCTTCTAAATAGTCATCAGCTTCTTCAAAAGGTAAATCGGGAACAATCAAAGCTTTTAAACCTAATGCCTTAGTTCGCTTGATAAACCCTTCAATACCATGAGCATAAAGAATGTTGTAATAAGTCATAAATAAGAAAGAAATTTTTGGATATTTCTTCGCAATTTCTCCAGCAAACTCGAAACAGTCTTGAACCTTTGTTCCATTAATTAATGATTCTTGATTTGCTTGAACAATGGTTGGCCCATCTGCACTTGGTTCTGAAAAAGGAATTTGTAACTCAATAAATTCAACTCCTGCTTTTGCCATTGCTTCAACCACTGCAAAATTATCAGCAAATGAAGGATAGCCTAAAACAATATGAGTCATAAGAAGAATATCTTTTTTCTTTTTTCCTTGCTTAATTGCTTGCTCTAGTGATGTTTGCACAATGTAACCTTAATGAAATATGATTCTATTTTTAAGATAAAAAGGGACAAGTCTACTTTTGATATTCAGCTGCTTTTTGAATAATAAAATCCTTCCATTTTGGATCATCAAAAGCATCAGCAATTGTAAAAATGTCTTTATCACCTCGACCTGATTGATTAATTAAAATAATTTCATCAGATTTCATATGAGGAGCTTCTTTAAAAGCTTGTGCAAAAGCATGAGATGATTCAAGAGCAGGAATAATTCCTTCTTTTTTAATCGTTAACTCTAAAGCATTCATTACTTCTTCATCTGTTGCCGCTTCAAAGCGAACTCGATCTGTTTCGTGTAAATCAGACAAAATAGGAGACACTCCAATATAATCTAATCCCGCAGCTACAGAATGTGTATGAAGCATTTGTCCATCTTTATCTTGTAAGAACCACGTTTTATAACCTTGAGCAACTCCAATTGTTGCATCATCAGAAGCGATTCTTGCCGCATGTTGCTTTTTATCAACTCCTTTACCACCAGCTTCAACACCAATAAGATCAACGTCTAAATCACCTAGAAAACCACTAAACATTCCCATCGCATTTGAACCACCACCAACACAAGCAAATATTTTGTCTGGAAGTTGTCCTGTAATTTCTAAGGTTTGTTGTCTAGCTTCTTGTCCAATAATGGATTGAAACCATGTTACCATTTCTGGAAATGGATGAGGCCCACATGCAGTTCCTAAAGCATAGTGAGTATTATCCATGTTAGTTACCCAATCTCGGAATGCTTCATTAATCGCATCTTTGAGCGTTTTTGAACCATCTTCAACAGAAATAACTTCAGCACCTAACTTTTCCATCCAGAAAACATTGGGACGTTGTCGTTCAACATCTACGGCACCCATATAAATGGTACAATCTAAACCAAATTTAGCCGCCATTGTTGCTGTTGCAACACCATGTTGTCCTGCTCCTGTCTCTGCAATAACCCGAGTTTTTCCCATTCTTTTAATGAGAAGTCCTTGTCCCATCACATTATTTATTTTGTGAGCACCTGTATGATTTAAATCTTCTCGCTTGATAAAAATCTTTGCTCCACCAAAATGCTTGGTTAGATTTTCAGCATAGCTAATCGGAGTCGGACGACAAGAATAGGTTGACATTAGTGTCTGATATTCACGCCAAAATTCAGGGTCTGCCTTTGCTTTTTCATATTCGACAATCAGTTCATCGAATGTTGTTCTCAGAATTTCAGGGATAAACATCCCTCCAAATTGACCAAAATATCCTACTTTTTGTTTTGTCTTTTTCATATCTTTGATCGAAAAATAATTGAGAAACAAAGGCGAAAATTAACTACGAAATTGCAGTTAATAATTGTTGAATCTTATCCATTGATTTAACTCCAGCTGAAACCTCAACACCTGAGGAAACATCAATTGCATAGGGTTTTGTTAAATCAACAGCTTGCTTTGCATTATCAGGTCGAATTCCACCAGCCAGAATAATTTCTTTTGATTCTGACAGAGTTTGAATTTTGCTCCAATCAAATGCTTCTCCAGTCCCACCATACTCTTGATCTGACCAAGCATCGAGTAAAAATTGATGAGTAGGAAAATGATCCAACGTAGAAAAATCAAAATCATCACGAACCCGAATAGCCTTTAACCAACGAATTCCTGTTTGATTTAGCTCCTGACAAAATTCAGGAGTTTCATCTCCATGAAGTTGAATAACATCAACTCCCGTTTTTTTTTGAATATTGATTACATCATCAAGAGTTTCATTCACGACAACTCCAACTGTTGTTAGAAATGGCGGAAGATCTTTCACAATCTCAGCAGCAGCAGAATAATCAATAAACCGTTTTGACTTTGGATATAAAATAAACCCCATTGCATCAATATCTAAATGACTTGCAACAAGAGCTTGTTCTTTTTGAGTAAAACCACAAACCTTAACCTTGACTCTCGTGTTAATCATTTGTGTTTCCTTTCAACTCGTGAATTGCTTTTCCTGGGTTTGGTTTTCTCATTAAAGATTCACCTACCAGAATTGCATCAAATCCATGAGCTTGAAGAAACTGATAATCATCATTGGTATGAATTCCTGATTCACTAATAATCGTCACAGATTCAGGAATACTTTTTTTCAATGTCACAGAGTGATTGATATCAGTAACAAAAGTACTTAAATCTCG
>JBNMNM010000188.1:0-6143 GCA_051275585.1 bacterium
TACTTCAGGACGATGGGAAAGAACAATCGTAGAATACCCCGAAAAGCAACTAAACACTGATCAGCTACCTTTACGAAATAACGGAGTCTACCTTATTACTGGTGGATTAGGTGGGCTAGGATTAATTTTTGCGAAGTACCTAACTCAATATCAACCTAAACTAATTCTCACAGGACGATCTCAGTTAACACCTGAAAAAGAATCCAAACTAGAGCAACTACAAAAATTAGGTGCTGAAGCAATTTATATTTCTGCTGATATATCAACCCCTGATGGTATCAAAGAATTAGTTCAAACAGCTAAAAGTCGCTTTCAATCCATTCATGGAATTATTCATAGTGCAGGAATTAAACAAGATACCTTTTTATTAAAAAAGGAAAAAACCGAGTTTGACCAAGTTCTTTCTCCAAAAGTAGATGGAACCCTTCTTCTTGATGAATTTACAAAAAAAGAACCACTTGATTTCTTTATTCTTTTTTCTTCTATTGCATCGATAACAGGAAATGCAGGCCAAATTGATTATGCTTATGCTAACAGCTTTCAAGATCATTTTGCCACAGTTCGTGAAGAGAAAAAACAACAAGGTCTACGATCAGGAAAAACATTATCAATCAATTGGCCTTTGTGGAAAGAAGGTGGAATGCATGTTGATCGCAATAAAGAACAGTGGTTTAAAAAGAAATTTGGTATGATTCCTATGAGTACCAAGAATGGCTATCAAGCTTTTTCTCAGGCTCTTATCAGTGAAACTAGTCAACTCATTGTCATCGAAGGACAAAAAAGTATCATCAAGAAAAATTTTGGACTTGATCAAACTGATATAACATCCTCTGTAGTTTCATCTCCAAAAGAAATTGATGAAAATACATTAGAGGAAAAAACGGAAAAATATCTACGAGGTCTTCTATCAGAAATATTAAAGTTGCCACAAGATAAAATTGAACAAGATGCCTCTTTTGATAGTTATGGTTTAGACTCCCTAATGCTCACTCAATTTAACAACGAAATTGCAGAACAAATTGAAACAGTTTCTCAAACTCTACTTTATGAACATCAGACATTAGAGACATTAGTTGATCATTTATTAGAAAACCATCGAGCTGAATTATTAAATTTCTTACACATTGTTCCTTCTTCAAAGTCAGAAACAAATAAGGTAGAAGCAATAATTCAACCTCTAGATGAAAATGAACTAGAAGAAAAAATAGAAACGGCTTTACGAAAAATTCTTTCAAGCATCCTAAAAATACCTGAAGAAAAAATAGAATCAGACAGCCAGTTTGATGATTATGGGTTGGATTCATTAATGCTCACACAGTTCAATAGTAAAATTGCTGAATATATCGAAACAATTTCTCAAACAGTTCTTTATGAAAATCAGACTTTAGAAGAACTAACAAATCATATTTTGGATAACCATAAGAACGAGGCTATAGAATGGCTGGGAAAGCAACAAACCTCTACAATTCAAATAGAGCAAGATAGATTAGAAGTTGAGTCAATTCCTGATCCTGTTGTTTTACCTTCTGAGTTAATACCTGATTCCCAACTAGAAGCAATTTCAGATAAAATTCAAGAAATTGCAATTATTGGATTAAGTGCGAAATTACCAGGAGCAAAAGATCAGGAAGAATTTTGGGAAAATTTAAAAACTGGAAAAAATATTGTCACTGAAATTCCAGCCAAACGATGGAATAAAGAGCATTGGTATGATGAAGACAAGGACAATGAACAATCCAGCTATTGTAAATGGGGGTGCTTTTTAGATGATGTAGACCAATTTGATCCTCTACTATTCAATATTTCTCCAAAAGAAGCTGTACAAATTGACCCTCAAGAACGTCTGTTTTTACAAATAGCATGGGAAACATTAGAAGATGCAGGATATCAAAGTAATGAACTAGGAAAAGTGGGAGTATTTGCTGGTGCCACGACTACCTCTTATCCTTTTCTTGCACTTGAAAATCAGATTAATGGAGAACCCGTTTCTATACCCAACCCATCATTTGCTTCTCTGGCAAATCGTGTTTCTTACTACTTCGATTTTGATGGGCCAAGCATGCCAGTGGACACTATGTGTTCTTCAGCTATCACAGCAATTCATATGGCTTGCGAAAGTCTAAGAAGAAAAGAGTGCTCAGTTGCTCTAGCAGGAGCTGTTAACCTATATCTACATCCTTCTAAATATCTTACACTAAGCAATGCTCAACTCATTTCTGATGATGGAGTTACCAGAAGTTTTAGTCAGAATGGAATTGGTTTTGTTCCTGGTGAAGCGGTAGGTGCTTTTTTACTTAAGCCCCTAAATCAGGCAATTACGGATGGAGATAATATTTATGCTACAATTAAAGGGAGTGCTATTTCTCATAGTGGTAGAACAACTGCTTATCAAGTTCCTAACCCCAATAGTCAAGCAAAGCTAATTCAACAAGCAATTAAAAATGCAGGAATAACTCCTGATACAATCACTCATATTGAAGCTGCGGCTGTAGGTTCGAAAACAGCAGACCCAATTGAAATTGCTGGATTGAAAAAAGCATTTGGCCAACCTAATAATGGATCATCACATTGCTCAATTAGTTCGGTAAAACCAAATGTAGGTCATGCAGAAGCTGCATCAGGAATTGCTCAGATGATTAAAGTTCTATTGCAATTTAAAAAGAAAGAACGTGTTCCATCAATTCATTCTGAACCTTTAAACTTCAATATTAACTTTGATAAATCACCTTTTGAACTTCATACAAATGCAACAGAATGGAAGAAAATAACAAATAACCATAAAGAGATTCCTCGAAGAGCTGGAATTAATTCTTTCGGTGCTGGTGGTGCTGGTGCTCATATCATCCTTGAAGAGTATCAACAGTCTTCGGCTAATTCTTCTGATACTACTAATAAAACAAATCCTGTAATTATTCCAATTGCTGGAAATAGTAAGGAAAGCTTAAAAGGGAATGCTAAAAAGTTGTTGGGGTACTTACAAAAGAATCAAGAAACATCTCTTTTTGATCTTGGATGGACACTTCAAGTTGGACGTAAAGAACTTAAGGAACGATTAGTTTTTCTGGTAAATCAAAAGAAAGAGTTAATTAAAAATTTGGAACAACTCCTCACTGGAAACACAGATATTGCAGATTTTTTTAGTACTGAAAGTACCTTAAAAATAGAGCTATCTGGAAGAAAAAAAGAAATCCAAAATCAAATTCAACACCTTCTAGAAGAAAAAAACTACTCAGAATTGTGTGCTCTTTGGGTTCATGGTTACAAAATTGACTGGAAAATTCTTCATAAGGAGCAAAAACGGAAACGAATCAGTTTACCTACCTATTCTTTTGAACAACGTTCTTGTTGGTTCAAGCCAATTCCTGCAAAAGCTATAATTTCAAAGGAGGGAAAGAGAAAATTCATTGAACTCAATCGGAAACGAGATGAGAAAGAAATCAAGTTCAACAATAAAATCGGTTATACATTTAAGTACTCACTGGATATGTTATCCGATTATTTTAGTTTGATCCTACTTGAGTATTTGAACGAAAAGGAGATCTTTAATGAAGAAAAAAGCATTTCATTGGAAGAGTGGAAAAAGAAATTAAATTTCACAGAAGAATATGGAATCTATTATGACATAATTCTAGATTACCTCCAGAAAGATCAAATAGTTACTGTAAATGATACAACAATTGAGCTTACTAAAATAGCCTCTTCAGTAGAAATGATGAGTCGTTATAAAAACAGAAAATCACGAAAAGAATTTTTGTTGAGAGCTTTTCCTGAATTTGAAGAGTATTTCAATTTTTTAGATCTTTGTAGAAAAAACTTTGATCTGCTTTTAACTGGTCAAAAAAATTGGCAGGATCTTCTTGTAACTAAAGAATCTGAAAAATGGATTCAATCAATTTATCAGGGAAATCATCGTTTTACTGAATACTGTAGTAGCATTCTGAATAAATCCCTAGAACGATACATCACTCTTTTTGAGCAACCTAAAAAAGAGATTCGAATTCTAGAAGTTGGTTCTGGAACCTGGGGTTTGAGTCAAGCAATTGTCAAATTTTTTCAGAATCATTATGAAAAAATTTCTTTTTACTCAACCAATCATTTGGGAATATTTTCATCTCAGTACCAAGAAAGTATCAGTAACGAGAAAACAACTTTCTATCCAATTCAGGAAGCTGACTTAGAAACATTGGAAAAAGAAAGTTTTGATTTTATTTACTCCAGAATATTCGCTTCAGATGATTCAAATCAATTTCTGAGTACGGAAAGAATAACAAGCCTTCTTTCTGAAGAAGGCTTGTTACTTTATGATAGATTGTTTGAAACAGGATTTTTTCCATTTACTCTGGGCTTAATTGATCCAGCTTGGAGATTTGTTCCTGAGAATTTAAGAATACAGCAGGAATCCCGAAAATCTAAATTTCAGAAAAATGGATTACTCTCTGATGAACTTTTGGGACATTGGATGATAATCGCAGCAAAAGAACAGGAAGATCTCGATATTAAAATTAATCCAGTAATAGAAAGTCCTGTTCATGAAAATATTTCTATTAATCTAGAAGCATATAAAGAATCTGAGTTCTTTTTGAAAGGGATATTTTCCAATCTATTAGGAATGACAACAGAAGAGTTATCTGTGGGAGGAAACCTATCTGATTATGGTGTTAGTTCCCTACTGATTTCCAAAGCTTTTGTTGATATTGAGCAAAAATATCCTTCAATGATCTCAATAGAAGAACTGATGAGTCAGCCAACAATTCAATCATTAGGAGAATTACTGGCTGCTAGAAATGAACAAGAAGTTGAGCCATCTTTCAGTCCAAAGGATCTCGTTGTATCAAAGGAACTATCTCAAGTTAGAACGGATTACCTTTCACCATTTACAAAAAATTTATTGAAGAAAGAGGTTTTTACTTCATCAAATCAAATTGAATACGAATTTTACACTTGTGGAGAAGGTGAACCTATTCTTTTTCTGACAGCCTTGGCTTTTACTTGTGGAATTTGGGAGCATCAAATTGCTCATTTTCATAAACGATTTCAATTAATTTTTCCTCACCTGCCAGGCCATGCAGGCAGTAATTTTCAAGGGAAACCGTTTACCTTTGAGCAAATTGCGGATGATCTAGCAGAATTACTTGATTATCTTAAAATTCCCCGAGTTCATTTGGCTGGATGGTGTATGGCTGGAAATATCGGACAGCTTTTTGCCCATCGACACGCAGACAGATTACAAACTCTCTCTTTGATTTGTACTACTCCAACAGATGCTCGTGTTCGAGGATTAAACTCAGAGGATTTAAAAGAATATGCGGAAAACCCGTTAGGTGCTTATGAATTAGAGTTTCAGAATATATTTCGGAATCTTTCATTTGATAAACAGTATGTTGACCTTTATGTGGAATTTATTGCAAATACTTACTCTCAAGTTGAACTTGGGGCTGTAGCTCACTATATCAATAACCTATTTCGATTTGATGCTACACCATGGTTACAAAAAATCAGTGTCCCTTCGTTTGTAATTGCAGGGCAATGGGATATTGCTTTTCCACCAGAACAAGTTCGTTTATTAAGTCAAAAAATTGAGAATTCTAGATTTCATAGCTTTGATAATAGTGGTCATATGCCTTTTCTTAGCGAATCACCTCTTTTCAATTATCTATTAGAAGATTTCATTACTTCCCATTCATCATTGAAAAATATAAATTAGGAACTTCAAAGTGCCAGATTTATATATTCTATTATTATGTATATCTGGCATTATCCTGAAGTTAAATAACCATTTATGAGCATAAAAGTTTAACTTTGCTGTTTATTTTTTTTTAATATTGCTCAAACTAGTAATTTTTGCGTAGAACTATTTAGTTGTCTATCATACATATTAGTTTAAATAGCTTTCATATCAAATATATTTTTGCCCTGCTATTTTGTTAAATATAAAGATACTTCATAAGTATTTAATAAATACTTCAATGAAAAATATATATAAATACATTAAACTGTATTTTATTGTGAAGTATTTTTAAAAATATAATTTTGGAATTTTATGATTATGATATTTTTAAACTAAAACCATTTCTGAAGACAAACAGATAAATCAAAATAACTTTTAGACTATAATAAGGCACGTATGGATTCATTCGAAGGTT
>JBNMNM010000189.1:0-5989 GCA_051275585.1 bacterium
TTGGTGTAGTCATTATTTCTCTCTTTGTTGCTGGGATTGCTATTTTTTCTATAATTTATCCAATCCAAAAATTTACTCAGATGCTTCAAGGTATTGCAGAGTGTGAAAGTGATTTAACTAAACGAGTTGAAGTAAATCGTCAGGATGAATTAGGAATGATGGCATACTGGATGAACTTATTTATTATTAAAATTCAGGATCTAATTAAAAATATTGTTTATTACTCTAATGATTTGGCAAACTCCGCAAAAGAACTTTCAGCAACTTCTCAGCAGATTTCGGATAGTTCTTCTAACGTACAAGCAAAAATTTCTCAGATTAGCAATACTTCAGGAGAGGTTGCAAAAAGTGCAACCAATGTAGCTACAAAAACAGGTGATATTTCAGATACATTTGAACAAGTAGGAAATACTGTTGAAAAACTAGATGAAAGTTTATCAACTATTTCTAACTCAGCAATCATATCAAATCAAAAAATGGACTCTATTAATCAGGGAATCCAAACTATCTCTAAAAATATATTGGCAGTTTCTAAGTCAATAGAGGATATGTCCGAAAAACTAAATGGAGTGAATCAAAAAACAAAAAATGCAATATCAATCTCACTACAAGCAAAGGAATATGCTAATAGTAGTTCTCAAAATATGAAAAAATTAAAGAAAAATGCAAGTGAGATTAATGGTGTGGTAAATACAATTCAATCATTTACAAGCCAAATGAACCTACTTGCTTTAAATGCAACGATTGAAGCGGCAAATGCAGGAAGTGCTGGTAAGGGGTTTTCTGTTGTTGCTGAAGAGGTAAAAAAATTAGCACTTCAAACAGTGAGTGCAAATAATCGAATTGCTGTGCAAGTTGAGAATATTCAAAGTCAAGTTACAGATACATTGAATTGTAGTATTCTTGTTGAAGACGTGATTGAACAGATCGTTGATTTTAATTTAATTATCAGTAATTTAGTCGAAAATCAGGATAAAATTACAAGAGAAATTTTAATTTTTATTCAACAAATTGCGGAAGATGGAGAAAATTCAGCTAATCATGTGATGGTCGTAAATGATAACTTTCAAAATATTACAAATTCTGTTGTTAATGCTTCAGAAATGACAAAGGAATCAGTTAAATACTTGGTAGTTGGTAATTCTAAAGTAGTTGATATTGTTATATACTCTGATGCAACAGCAACAAATATAACTTCTGTAAGTAGCAATTTAGATGAAATTAATTTGGCGACAAAAGATGTTTGTGTAGGTGTTGATTATATTCAAGAAAATGCTGTGCATCTTTCAAAAATGGCGAATGATTTAAAGAGAATTACTAATTCATTTGTTATTTGATTATAATCCTTTCTCTTTTCTACAAAATCTCTTGTATTTCATTAAGGAACCTCATAGAGTTTTAAAAATTTTGAAACAATTTTAATATTTTAGAGCGGAGAAACTGATGAAAAAACTACTATTTTTTCTTTTGACCATATTATCTGGTTTTTATGCATTTGGAATGTTTATTCTTGGACAGTCTAAAGAAGAAACAACAACAAGTTTGTTTGACTTATTAGAGGATTTATTAAAAGGATTACGCCAAATTTGTGTTTCAGAAGAATTTGATGAGTAAACTTTAAAATAGTTTGTATAGTTTTTTAGATGGTGTTTTCTTGAAGAGCCTCCATTTTGCATAACACCAAAGTCGAATAAATTGATTTTGAGTTTATGCTTATTTGAAGGAGATATAAAAATATCTAAGGATAGTATAGTATGAGGATTTTGATTGTAGAGGATGATAGTATTCAAAGCCACCTTCTAAATACAATTTTAAAATCATATGGGGCATGTACAATTGCCAATGATGGTCTTGAAGGAGTAAATACTTTTTGTGAATTCACTAAAAAGGGAGAAGAATTTGATATCATTTTTATGGATATTATGATGCCAAGAATGAATGGCCGAGATGCTCTAATTGAAATCCGAAAGTGGGAAAAAGCTCAAAATCAAAAAAAGACTCAAGTTGTAATGGTTAGTGCTATTCGTGAACAACATACTATTTATAGCCTGTTTAATGAAGGTGCAGAATGTTATATTATAAAGCCTTATCGAGTTCGTTCAATAAAAAATTTAATGAATGATTTGGGTCATGAAGTGCGTAATACTTGAGTGTCTTTAAAGTAAGTTACTGGTGATCAAATAATAACGCTTCTTTGGGGAAGAAGGTTTTATTGATAAAATTGTTTATGTTTTTAAACTCAGAATTTACAAGGTTTTATGCTACAAAAATTATTTGTGTGATCCTTGTTATTTTGCCAAAGAACAAATTTATAGAGCTAACAGTGAGCAACCAATAAGAGTATTTCTCTGCTTTAAATTAGAGAGGTACTCTTATTGGTTGACTCTTTTCCTCCCCGAACAGAATTGACGGGGTTTTTCGGAGCATTTGATGAATATACCGATCAATAAATTTACTCAAGAACAGAAGTTTTGGTATGCACAGTTAATTGTAGGTGCGGTATTAGCTGATGGTCAGATTGATGCTATGGAAATTGACTTCTTGAAAGAGGTTCTTGCATTTCTTGCAGGAGAGGATGAGCATGCTCTAATTATGGATATGGTGAGAGGACAATCAACACCAGATATTCTAGCTCCTGATGATGACATCGCTCCTGATATACTTGCCTCAATCTTTGTTCAATTAATTTTGATCGTTATTGTAGACTGCGAAATGTCTAGTGAGGAAAAGGACTTTTTAAAAGAAGTTGCTGTTCTTTTTCGATTTACTGATTTTTATACAAAAATTTTATTAAAATGGGCTGAAACAGGTCTTCAGTGGAAACAAGGTCGTGCAAAATTAGCAGGTGCAAATAATAAGTCGACATCTATTCCACTCAAACATTTTAGTGAAGATCAAAAATACTGGTATGCGAATTTAATTGTTACTGCAATTTTGAGTGATGATAATATTGATATCGCTGAAATTGAATTTTTAAAAAAAGCAGTGTCATTTGTGAGTGATAAAAAAAATCAGCAACGTTTGATGCAGATGATTACGATTAAAAATGGACAAAAATTAACAAAGCCAGAAGGTATTTCAGAAGCGATTTTGATGTTGATTGTTACAGAATTACTATTAATTATTAGTTCTGATGGTGCAATTGCAATTCGAGAAAAATTATTGATTAAAAATATTTGTGAAGTGATGGATCTACCAACATCGTTTTATGATCGTTCAATGCAGTGGTGTGAGTTAGGTGTTTTATGGCAAAGAGAGACTTCAAGTGTAATTAATAAATGTCAGATTAAACATAAATCTTTACAAACCGATCATAGGAATGAGTCTCTTCGAACACGAGAAGTTTTTTGTTATATTTGTGCTTCAAATGAGCCAATTGCATTTTTCCAACTTCGAAATAAGAGTCAAAAAGTTTTTAATAATGTATTTGGTGTTCCGACCTATCAAGGTGCAATAGGGAAATATAATCCTGTTGATTATAATCACTTCAAGGTTGGTGTCTGTCCAAATTGTTTCTTTGCTAGTATGGACATTAAAATGTTTCGGCTGAAGGAACAAAAAACTCCTCCAGAGATATTGGTTGAGACAGCTTTTTTTGAAAAATGGCATGCAAGTCTTGATGAACGAAAAAAACAGTTCCAAGTATTTAGTGAACATTTTGGTTCAGAAAAAAGAACAATTAAAAGTGTTTTTGCTTCGTATCAACTTGCAATCAAGACTTATACTGAATTAGTCAAATATGATCATCATTTTGTTTCTCATAAACAATTAGTTTCATTGATGCTTACATTTGCAGAAATTCTAGTGAGTAACCAGCGTAAAAAACCAGCAGACGATTTTTTAAAACAAGCAAAAGATTTTTCTGAATCTTTTATGATGAAATTAGAAAATCCTTTAGATTCTGCAAAAATAGCAAGGTTACAAGTTTTTATGAGTCTTTATTTTGAAAATTATGAAAATTCAAATAAATATTTAACTTTTTTACTTCAAACACACCAAGAATTTACAGGTGATCCAAAAAATGCTGTTATGCTTGGTCGTTTAGGTGAGGAATGTAAAAATGCTTATGGAGATCGTTTAGACTATTCAAAGAAAAATTTGATGGGTTTTTTAGCTGATTCGTAGAACCAACTAAACTCACTTGGAACGTTCAATACAAATGAACGTTTCAACATAGAATCCCCCGCCAAAAATTTTTACGATAAATGAGCGAGAAAGCCCTCTGATTTATCGGGGGGATGAAAGCGAATAAAAGTTAGCAATAACTCTTTATATCGTTGGGATAGCAACGATTGGGCGAGGTCGAGTTAGACAACTTGTGAAAGTTGCTTCGACTGCTTAACCCCAGAATCCCCCTACTTTAGTGGGGGGAGTTTATCAATGCCTCTTATTAGTCAATTAAATCAACAGCCCCACCATAGTTACTTTCTGAATTTAAAATTGCTTGTTGGATATTATGAATGGATTCTTCCATTGATAATTTCTGAAACAAAAACTCTTCATATTCTAAAGGTAAAGGTTGTTGTAAATTATACTTTTTTTCTAATTTAAGAAAACCAGTACGGCCATTTTTAATGGAATACATGTTATCTCGATAAAGAACTAAAATACTACGTTCTTCGGGATATTTTTCTAAAGAAGTATAAATTAGGTCTTCACGGTCTGTAGAGGCTAATAATGTTTTTAGTTTTTCTGATGCTTCCATACTTAAACAATTGCGAAGTTTCCATTTGATAAAAATAAAACAATGAAAAATGGAAGGCTGATTAAAGCCTATAAAAATAATGGATAAAGAACATTTTCTTCCAAAGTAAAACTAGAAACTCCTAGTTAAAAAAAATAATTATTTTAGTATAAATGATTTCCTAAAATTTCCATTCGACGTTGCATGGTTTCTAGTAGCTTCCATTGAACCATTGGGATGTCAAGTAAGATTTCACCTGGAACATGGTAAACTTTTGACATTCCTACAGAACGAATATTGAAGAAACTAGGGATTCCAAATAGAATTGTTTCCTCTCCATAAAAATCACCTGGCCGAAGTATATCAATCACTTGGTTATCAGTACAAATTTGAAGTTCCCCTTTTTGTACAATTCGTAATTCTTTATTTTCAATAACTGGTAATTCTTCTTCTTTACTATAAAAATTAAGCGTCATTGCTTGTGCAATTTTATTTTGGATTGGATATGAAACTCGTTCTCCAAAAATCCATGTATTTTGTAAAAAATTACGACTATCATGAATTCGTTCAATATTTCGATAAAGATGATTTCTTTTGACGAATTCTAAGTATAACCGATTTGGAATTTGAAGGGCAGTGATAAAACTAACTGCACGACAAGTTTCAGCCAAAGGAATATCAATTAACCCTGAAAGTTCACCTACCAAAGAGCCTGAAGATAATAAACTGCTATTACCGCTTTCAGCTCGAATAACTTCTACAGATCCTGTTAGAATTAGGTAAAAGTTTTCGTTAACAGCTCCTTTTTTAAAAAGGATACTACCAGGATTAAAATCAACAATAGGACAATTAAGAAGAATATTTACATCATGTAATGGAGCATTTGGAAAATATGATAGTAAGTATTTTTTTGCATAGTGTTGTTCATAATTTTTATTACTAGGAATGAGTTGATCAATCATTCCAAAATGAGCATCAGAACCAATTTCTTTTTGTTCAACAGTAAGTTTTTTTGCTGTATGTGACAGAATAATTTTTGTCGATTTATCAGTAGTAAAATCGTTAGCATTACCATGAATCATTCCACCACCAATATCCAATTTTTTTAGATCTGTTGGGGATAAATAATCTTTTTTAACTTTGTTATAAAACTTTGCAGAAACTCCAATTGCTTCAACATCATTGGTAACCATCCCTTTTAAAATATCAAGAGCTACAATATCAGAGAAATGAGCATAGGATTGATATCCATTATCCCAAAGTGTTCGGAAAACAAAGATATTTGTTTCTACAGGATGAGGAGAG
>JBNMNM010000190.1:0-5987 GCA_051275585.1 bacterium
TTGGTTTAAAAGAGGGATTAGCCGCAGGAAAAGCATTTATTGATAATGTTAAACTTGCATCACTAGTAGCCAATGTTGCAGATGCAAAAACACTTGTAATCCATCCATCTTCAACAACACATCAACAGTTAGATCCAGAAGCTCAACTAAGTGCAGGAGTAACTCCTGATATGGTTCGAGTTTCAGTTGGTATTGAACATGTTGATGATATTATTGCAGATTTTGCTCAGGCACTAGAAAACTGTTAATTTATATTAAAGTCCTGATTTTTGAATCAGGGCTTTTAAAAAAATAGATCTAAAAAAGAAATTAAATTGATAAATTGGTGAAAAAGAATAGATAAAAAAATAGAAAATTTCTTTATCTATTTATTATGAGTATATAAGTAGATTACTAGCTTTTGAAATATTTCGACTTAAATAAAATTAAATTTTTCTTGAAAAATGGTTATTTTGCAGTATATTTATCTATTCTAAAAAAATTGGTCGATTTATAATAAGTTGTTAAAAAATCTACAATAGTGCTGGATTGATTTTAAATTTAGTTAAAGTAGTATTATTAGCACAGGTTTAATTTCTTCTTTAGGTCTATATTAAAGGAAGATAAAGATAACTTGATAAAAATTTAGACTTTTATTTAAAAATAATTATTTTTGTTGTTCTCTTATATTCATTTGAGTTTCATTAAAAATAATTTCTTCAAAAGGAGAGAAGAGATGAAGTTAAAAGTATCTGTTTTTCGTGGTGGGCAAGAACTTCATGAAGAGAGAGAAGTTGTAACAATTAAAAAGCTAGAAAAAAAGGGCAGGTATGAAGCAACTCTGAATAATGGAGGGAAAATACCTATCTATAAAAGTGCAAATCCACATATTCATTTTCCAAGTAAAGTTGGAGAAGAAACGCATTTTGATGTATAATGTATAGTGTTTAAATTTTAAAAACATCCTTTTAATAGGAGGATGTTTTTAAATAATCCTACCTGCTTAATCTAGATATTCCCTCTAAATTTATCCTGTTTTCTTAATCTATGACTTAAGAACCCTTGAGATATTATTCGTAATGAAGTATTGATGTATTCATTCGATTTAATCGTATAAGTTCCGTTTGAGATTCACCACGTTTTCCACTAATTCTATGGTAGTTAAAGATCCAATTCTTATAGTAGATGATGAAGTTGAGATGCGAATTGCAATGTCAGCAGCATTAAAACGCTGTGGATATCCTGTTGAATTATCTCATAATGCAATTGATGCTCTGAATAAATTCAAGAAAAAAAATTATAGTATGGTTATTACTGATATGACCATGCCGAAGAGAAGTGGTGTTGAGCTTCTTAAAGATGTAAAAGCATTAAAGCCAGAAATTCCAGTAGTATTAGTTACTGCATATGGAACGATTGAAACGGCAGTAGAATCAATGAAATATGGGGCTTTTGATTATGTTTTAAAGCCTTTTGATTTTGATACGTTTATCTTTTTAATTGAACGTGCTCTTGCATTTAAAGGACAACCAAAAACACAGAAACGGGTTGTTGCAGGTGCCGTTGATAAAGGTAGAAAATCAGGATCATACTCAACAGATAGTCGTTCTTCAGGAAAGGATATTATTACTGAAGCTCCAAAAATGTTAGAACTATTAGAAATGGTTCGAAATGTAGCAGGAAGCAAAGCGACAATTTTAGTGCAATCAGAAAGTGGAACAGGAAAAGAGCTACTTGCTCGGTATATTCATAATAATTCTGATCGAAAAGATAAGCCTTTCATTGCCATTAATTGTGCCGCACTACCAGATACGTTATTAGAAAGTGAATTATTTGGTCATAAAAAAGGTGCATTTACTGGTGCGATTAATGATCATCGTGGAAAGTTTGAGCAAGCTAATGGTGGAACAATTTTACTTGATGAAGTAAGTGAAATGGCACTTCCGCTTCAAGCTAAGTTATTGCGAGTACTCCAAGAACACACGGTTGATCGTGTTGGTGGAACTGATTCTGTTTCGATTGATGTTCGGATTGTTGCAACAACCAATCGAAAATTATTGGAATATGTAGAAGAAGGAAATTTCCGAGAAGATTTATATTTTCGTCTAAATGTGATTCCTGTAACCCTTCCTCCATTGCGAGAAAGAAGAGGCGATGTAGTCATCTTAGCTGATTATTTTGCTAAGAAATATGCAAAGCAAAATAAAAAAGGAGTACCAAAGCTTTCAAAAGAAGCATTACACATTTTAGAGAATTATAATTGGCGTGGAAATATTCGAGAACTTGAGAATGTAATGGAAAGAGCTGTTCTTTTAAGCTCAGAAATTATTTCTCCTGCAAACTTGTTGATGACTGATGTGTATAATATGGCATCATTAGGAAAAGCAAAGAGTTCAGATTCGTCAAAGGTTGAAGAATCAATTACTTCTGTTGAAGAAGTAGAAACAGTTGCAAGTGCAGAAGGAACTCTGAATTTAAAGGTTGGAGTTTCAATGTGGGAAGCTGAACGTCAGCTAATTTTTGAAACACTGCGAAAAACAGAAGGAAATCGAACAAAAGCCGCAGAAATTTTAGGGATTAGTATTCGAACCCTTCGTAATAAATTGAATGAGTATAAAACAAAGGGTGATTTACCAGACTTTGTAAGTTAAAAAAATTCCATCGCAATGATGGAATTTTTTTTACCATTCTTGTTCAAGATTAAGAAAATCTCCACTTTTCCCGCCAGTTTTTTTATACAAACCCGTTTTTACAATTTGCATCTTTTTATCTACAGCTTTACACATATCATAAAATGTTAATGCTGCGATATTTGCGGCAACAAGAGCTTCCATTTCAACGCCAGTTTTAGCTGTTGTGATTGCTGTTGCTTCGATTTGAACTTGGTTTTTATCGTCAATTAGTTCTAATTCAATGTGTACTTGATCAAGTGAAAGAGGGTGACACATTGGAATCAATTGTCCTGTATTTTTTGCTGCTAAAATTCCAGCCGTTTTTGCTACTGTGAACGCATCCCCTTTTTCTAGTGATCCCTGCTGAAGAATTTCTTTTAGTTCTTCACTAATAAGAATAGTACTTCGTGCAATTGCAATTCGCTTGGTTACTGTTTTTTCGCTAACATCAACCATCTGAGCTTTCCCAGATTGTGAATCAAAGTGGCTAAGTTTTGATGACATAAGACTTGATCAAGAAAGGTTAATTCAACAAAATTATAATTTATAAATTAAGTCTTTTGAGAAAAGTAATTGTAGGTTGACGAAATTCTTTTTCTCAAAAAGATTGAGATGATCTATTGATTCTCATATATCAAAAATGAATAACTCCAAAAACTGGATTCAGAGATGTCAAATTCAGAAAATCAATTTCAACCAACAGTTCTTGTAATCGGAACAGGTGCTATTGGTGGTCTCTATGCTGGAAAGTTATCCCAAACAGGGGCAAGAGTAATTACATTATGCCGTTCTGACTACGATGTAGTGAAAGAAAAAGGTTTTGAAGTTCAAAGTAAACCATTTGGTGATTTTTCATTTATTCCAGATCAGGTTGTTCAGAATCTCAATGAAGTTCAAGAGGAAATTGATTTTATTTTAGTAACAACAAAAGTCCTTCCAGAAATTGACATTCCAACATTAATTCAGCCTGTTGTTACAGAAAAAACTAGCATTATTTTACTCCAAAATGGAGTTGAGATTGAACAGCCTATTCAAGAAGCTTTTCCAAATAACGAAGTTATTAGTGGATTAGCTTTTGTTTGCGTTACTCGAATTGCACCTGGAAAAATTGTTCATGCTGATTATGGCAGAATTACATTAGGAAAGTATCCATCAGGTTCATCAGAAAATGTTAAAAAAATAGCTCAATTGTATCAAAGTGTTGGTGTTGACTGCGAAGCTTCTGATGATATTGTAACCGCACGATGGAAAAAATTAGTTTGGAATGCTCCATTTAATCCATTATCAGTAATTTCAGGTGGAAAAAATACTGCTGAAATGCTTGCGAATGAACAAACAGCTAGAATGGCTGAATTAGTGATGAATGAAGTTTGTGATATTGCAAAAGCTGTTGGATCTGAACTTCTAAGTAGTATTGTAAGTGCAAATTTAGAAGCAACTAAAGTAATGAAGCCTTATAAGACAAGTATGTTGTTAGACTATGAAGCAGGTCGTCCAATGGAAATTGAAGCGATTACAGGAAGTGTTGTTTCAATTGCAAAACGAGAGAATGTGACTGTACCTCATTTAGAAATGTTATACGCACTATTAAAAATTCATGCTCAATAAATTCCTGATTGGTAGAATTATGATTTTTGCAAAAAGTATTTCAGATATTCGAGAGTTTAATCAAACGCTTGTAGGGAAATCGTTAGGGTTTGTTCCTACAATGGGCTTTTTACATGAAGGCCATCTATCTTTGGTTCGAAAATCAAAAAATGAGAATGATTTTACTGCTGTTAGTATTTTTGTAAACCCTACTCAGTTTAATCAAAAAGAAGATTTTGATAATTATCCAACAAATTTAGAGCAAGATTTTCAGCTTTTGGAGAAAGAAGGAGTTGATGTTGTTTTTATGCCAACACCTACAATGATGTATTCTAAATCTTTTGCAAGTAATGTTTCGATAGGGGATTTAAGTACTCATTTAGAAGGATCAGCAAGACCAGGTCATTTTGATGGTGTCACAACAGTAGTTAGTAAATTATTTAATATTGTAGAACCAACCCAAGCTTATTTTGGGCAAAAGGATGCACAACAAGCCTTAATTATTCGAAGAATGGTTGAAGAGTTAAATTTCAACTTAGAAATGAATATTTGTCCAACAGTACGAGAAGCTGATGGATTAGCGATGAGTTCTCGAAATAGTCGTTTGTCTTCAACACAAAGAGAAAATGCACCACTAGTTTTTCAGTCTCTTCAATTAGCTGAAAAAATGATTAAAGAAGGAGAAAGAAAAGCAAGTAGTGTAGTTAGTGAAATGGAAAAATTGTTCGATTCAATTCCTGAGGTCAAAATTGATTACATCTCTACGAATGATGCAACTACTCTTGAGGATATTGAAGAACTAAAAGGAGAAATTCTTATCTCCTTAGCTGTGTTTTATGATAAAGTTCGGCTGATCGATAATACTGTGATCAAAATCAATTAAGGGTTGATTGCAAAATAAGCTGACTTTGAAATTGTTAGAAACCAATTTGGAAAAAAACCTGTAATTAAAATTCCTAACAATGTAATCGTCACTCCAATATAGAGAGTAATACTTTTTGTAGGGGATTGATAAATTTCATTGTTTCTAGCTAATGGTTCTTTAAGGAATGCATATACTAAGATTCTAATTAAATAAATAATTGAAATTAAGGCGTTGGCTATGAAAATGGGGATAAACCATTGATGGCCACTCTTAATAGCAGCTAGAAGAATATAGAATTTCCCGATAAACCCACCTGTGAATGGCAAACCAATAAAGCTTATTACAAATATCAATAGAACGAAGGTAAGGAACGGATGTTTTTTCCGTACTCCTGCAAGATCGTCTAATTTTAGATTCTGCTTTTTTCTACTTAAAATTAATGTTGTGCTTAAAATCCCAGTAATCATTAAAACTTGGACGAAACTATAGAAAATAAAAGCTGAGACTCCTAATGTTTCATATGAAATGATTGCAATTAAAAAATAACCATTTTGACTAAGAATAAGATAAGAAAAAAGTCGTGCAAGATATTTCTGATTTAACGCAAGAAGGTTTCCAACTGTAATTGTGATACATCCAGCAATGAGTAAAATGGTCATCCATTGTTCACTAAACGAATGAAAACCATTGATCAAAATTTTACTCAACATTCCTAGTCCAGCAACTTGAATACTAATTGGAATCGTAATTGCTGTTGGAAGATTAATCCCTTCATAAATATCTGAAAACCAGAAGTGGAATGGAGCAATTGCAAATTTTAAAAAAATTCCAATTAAAACCAGAATTAACCCCAAATAAAGAGTATATGTTGAGATTTTTCCTGA
>JBNMNM010000191.1:0-5987 GCA_051275585.1 bacterium
GAAACCACATGCTTTTTAGCATGAGTGAATTTAATCACTAACCAACAAGAATTAGAAGCTGTTTGGCCTCTCGTTGTAAGCCAAACGGTTTCTATGTGGGCTTCTTTTTCCTCCTCCACCTAAAGGAAGAGGTTTTCAAAGAAGCATCCCTGATAAAAAATTATCAAACAAAGGAGATGTTTTATTTTAAAATACGAACTTTTAAATTTTCTTTCACAGAGTGAACCCCAGCAGTGATGATGTAATCTCCATTCCTGATACCATCAAGAACTTCAATTTCTTCATTTTGGATACTTCCTAAAACAATAAATCGTTTTTTCACTGTGCTTGTTATTCGATCAAAGATCCAAACGAATTTTGCTTTCGAAACTTTATCTTGGAGAATCGAGTGAATAGGAATTGTAGGGTAAGATGTTGTGATTTGACTACTTTTGATTGTTACATTTGCAGTCATTCCTGGTCGGATAATTTTTTGGCGATTATTAATTTCAACAAAAACAGGATAGGTCAATGTTGTCCGATCTGCTGAAATTCCAATTTTTGTAATTTTTCCTGAAAATTTTCGTTTAGGAAAATTAAGAAAATTAACACTAACAGATTGCTTTCTTGAAATTTGTGTAATCATTGATTCAGGAACAGAAATCTGGATTTCAATTTGGTCAGTATTTACTATCGTGTAAATTGGTTTTCCTGCGGCAACTTGCTCATGAGCTGAAAGATGCTTGCTTGAGATCGTTCCATTGAATGGAATTTTTAGTTGAGTATCTGCAAGATTTGCTTTTGCTTGGTTTAAATTTTCTGCAATCGAACGAATGTTAGCTCGTTTTGCTCGAAGCTCTTCATCACGACCACCAGCTTTTCCTTTATTCAGTTCATTTCTACTAGCATTTACAGACTGTTTTGATTGCTCCCATTGTGTTTTTGATAAATCTAGTTGGTTTTTTACCTGATCTAAACGACTCTTTGATGCAATCTGCTTACTATATAGTTGTAATACTCGCTGATATTCCGAACGAGTATTATTATACGTTGTTTTTGCTGATTTTTCTGCTGAAATAGAACTATTCAATCGACTTTGTAAAATTCGCAAATCTTCTTTTCTAGCTCCTTTTTTTAACTGATCTAATTGAGCCTGAGCACTTCTTAGTTTACTGTTTAAACTACGAACCTGAATTCGATAATCTCGATTATCTAAGACAGCAGCAACAGCATTCTTCTTAACACTGCCTCCAACTTTATAACGTAATTTTGTAATTACTCCAGGTACACGAAAACTTAAAATAGCTTCTCGAATTCCTCTTGCATTTCCGTTAAAAGAGTTGCTGTTATCACTTCCAAGTGAATTTTCAATTTTTTTAACTTTTACAGGTCGAATTACCTCGACTACTTTTTTCTTTTTTCGTCGTTCGCCACAACCTACAAAGAAAAAACTAAATAACGTTAGTAGTAAAATTCCTTTTTTCAAACTCATTCTGTTTCTCACTATGAACTATTTTCTATTTGCTCGTTTATTTTTAATGAATAGATTTAGTTTTGTAATAAAATCTTTTATTTTTGGACTGCTAAATTTTTGTGTTATTAAATCGAGTCGGTTGATTGTTCGAAGTAATTTTGCCAGTGAGTGGTAAAATTGAAATCGAGTTCCAACAGATTGAATTTCACTCAAAATTACATTTGATTGAAGGTCTAATAAATCCATAATAGGAATACTTCCTTGTAAATAAGAAACTCTACCTAATTTAAAACTTTCCTTAGAGAATCCTAGCATTCGATGAGATGTATTTACTCGCCTTCGGTTCATTGTGTGAGTTGTTTGAATAATTCTTGCGTTCAAAGCTAAATCAGAACGAACTTTATTCCTAGTTTGAGTTAACTCCAAAATTTTAGATTGAGACTCTCGAAGTTCTTTAAACCGAAGACCTCCTTGAAACAAAGGAATACTTATTGTGACGTTTCCAGCCCATCCTGTTTTGTATTGATCGTTATAGTTGTTCTCTTCACTAAGCTCAAATGTTCCTATAGAAATATCACTACTAAATTCTCGATGTTCATCAGCAAGTTGTCGAAACCATGAAACTCCTGCTGTTACTGTGGGTAAAAATTTACTTTTAATTTTATCTTTTTTTAACTGAGCTTGTTTTAATTGTTCACGAGCAATTTTTAGTTCAAAAGAGTTTTTCCAAACAGCTTTTGTCATAAAATCTTGAATCCATCCAAGTTGTCGTTGAGTACGATATTTATTGAGGATATCGTTTTCTTTAGAAAAATTTTTTTTTGTGAATAACTTTTTATCTAAAGTGAGGTTTGTATCTTTTGGTTGTCCCAGCAAATAATTAAATTGAAATTTACTTTTTAAAAGATTTTCATTTGCTGTAATCATGTCAATTCGAGCACTTTCATACTGCATTTTTACTCGAAGAACATCAGTTTTCCCCGTTTCTTGAAGATTATAACGTAATTGAGCAATTTCTTTTAACTTTTGATATGTACGTAAGTGTTCACGACGAATATGAACAATTTCTTCTGCTTGAAGATAACTTAGGTAAGCAAGAATAATTTTTTCTTTAATGTTCAACTTAACTAATTTAGAATTCTGCTCTGCAAGGATTCTAGTTCGTTTTGCTAAACTAATTGTTTTTAATAAAACAGGATTATAAATTGTCTGTGCTAAGGTAATTTCAAACTTGAGGTTTTTTCGAGGACCAGGGCTTAAATCTGCTCTTGTTGTATCAGTTTGAGTATAACCCAAGCTACTAGAGAGTTGAGGATAGTAACCACTTTTTGCTTTTCCAACTTGAATCAGAGCTTGTTTATATTCTTCACTATTAATTAAAACTTCATAATTTTGTTTAAGACCAGTTTGTAATGCTTTTTCTAATGTATATTTTACACTTTTATCTGGAGAGCCAACCATTTTGGCTGCATGAATAACATCAATTGGAATATCAAAATCAATTTTTCTAGCAGTGTCTCGGTTAAAAATTAAGTCCAACCGCCAATTATCAATTACTGAAATATTTTTAACTTCAACTCCACTTAAAATACTAAAAACTTTAGAAGCGTAAGTTCTTCCTATTTCTTTATAGTTGAGATCACTGATTGCAATAAGAGCACCTTGCTTTACACCATACATACCTTGTTGGCTAATACTAGGAAGCTTCTTCTTAATCAGTGCTGTATAGACTTCTTTGATTTGTTTTTTATTAAATCCATATAATCCTGAAACATAAACAAGTTGGTCTTTTCTTGATTGAAGTGCCGCAATTTTTTGTTGAAAATTTTCAGAAGAAATTGAAATTACTTTTGTTTCAATTTTAATATGTTTTGTTGCTGCTTTAAGAAGTTGGGCAATACCTAAAGGAAAACGTGCTCCTAATTTAGGAAGTGTTGTTCCAAAGTAGGCAAGTGTAATTGATTTTTTTTGAATCCAGCCATAAGGAATTTTTACCCAATCATTAAAAATTTCAAAAACAGGATATTGTTCCCCTTTTTTTACTTCATGAAGTACAGAACTATTAATTTTAGGAAGAACCCGAACCTGAGCTTGTTGCGTTTTTACTGTTAGAGTAATTTTTGGAATTTTTAGTTCTTCACCATTTCCACTTGAGTTATTATCACATAAAAATGAAGAGCATAAAAAAACCAGCTTTTTTAAGTTAAAAAGTCTTTTACTAGAGTAAAGAACTGAGGCTTCAATGGAAGGATCATATGATGTTGTCCAATATGGATTGTGTGGTTTTAGTGTTTTTGGATCTAACAAACCTAAACCAATTGGAAACTCTACTCGTGTTGCAACAACAGGTTTTTTTAGATTTTTGTTCTTAGCAAAGATTTTTGCTGATTCCGTACCCCTTGTAATAATTAGGTCAACAGTAGGGTCTTCAAGTAATTTTTTTGCTCCAGCTTGAATCTTATCAAGTTGATAATTTCCATTAATTTGATGTTTTTTTAGATAAACAAAATTAAACTGGGTTCCAGCTAAAATTTTTAATTCTCTTTGAATTGAGTTGATTGTGATTTTATGATCCCAATAAGAACCATCATATAGTATTCCAATATGGACCGTTTTTGCTGATACAGATGTTACAAACATGCTGAATAACAAAAAACTAAAAGCAAATGTACTATACCACATTTGTCTAGTAAACTTTTGATCTGATTGCATAGACTTCAACTCAAAAAAAACAGTAATTTAAGTAAATAAACTGGTTATAGGGTCAACAATATTGCATATTGCAATATCATATAGCAAACAAGATTAAAATCTTATTTAAGAAAAAGTTATTTCTTCAAAAAAAAAATCGAGCAATTACTCGGGCGAAATATAGAGCACCTGTTCGAAATAAGTCAAGCAAGCAAATGATAGTGAATGATATAAGTAGATAAGTTTGAACAGGTTAGCCTTCTCTACTTGATTTTGACTTGGCTTCTTTGAGTTGTAACTTCAGTTGATGAAACCTTGCCTTTCTATTCTTGTTTGAAGTTTCTGGTTCTTCTTTTCATGAATCAAAACTTTTTCAAATTTTGTATATCTTTTTTATGCACAAAATTCTGTTTTTTTTGTGCATATCCAAATTATGTGCACAAAATTTCCGTTTTATTGTGCAGGTTACCTATAAACTTAAATTTTTCTAGTTTGAAAAAATGCTACCTTCCACTTGATAAAAGAGCATAAAGTTTTTTGTTTAAATAATAGTTAGACCTTCCTAATTTGACCTTCTTAAGAAGTCCTTTATTTGTAAGTTCTGTAAGATATGAGGACGCTGTATTACGGTGTATTCCTAGTATTTCTGTGAGAAAAGAGATTTTTGTATAGGGGTGTGCAAAAAGAGTTTCTAATAACTCTTTACTATAAATATCAGTCTTTTCACGAATCTCATTTTTAAATTCATTCATTAAAATTCGAATACCCTGAACGATTTGAATCGTAGTTCGTGAAGTTTCTTCAACACCATTCAACATCCAAATAATCCACTCTTCAAGATTATCACTATTACGTGCCTGTTGGAGAAGGTGATAGTAGCTTCTTTTATTCTCAATAATATATTGAGATAGGTAGAGTACTGGAATATCTAGAAGTCCTTTGAGAACCAAGTAAAGAATATTGATAATTCTACCTGTTCTACCATTACCATCATAAAAAGGATGAATTGATTCAAATTGAAAATGAATTAGAGCCATCTTTATTAGTGGATCTACATCTTCAAGGGAATCATCATTAATGTAATTTTCAAGGTTGTTCATTAATGATTCAATCTCAAGAGCATTTTGAGGCGGAGTATACACAACTTCACCAACACTATCTTTCAGTGTTGTACCTGGAACTTTTCGAAGCCCTGCTTTGTTTGGTTCGAGAATGGTTTGCATCTCTTTTATCATATTGGTGCTAATTCCACCAAATTTTCGAACCTGTATAAAACCTTGTTGAAGTGCTTGTGCATAATTTTTAACCTCTTTAGATGCAATATTATCAAATGTATCATCTACTGTTGAACGAAAGAGATCATCTTGTGTGGTAATAATATTTTCAATGGCAGAACTTTCTTTTGCTTCCTGAAGAGTCAGTGTATTGATTAATATTGTTTCATTTGGAATTGTAAGAACTTCCCCTTTGAGTTCTGCTAATGCACGACTTGCTTTATTGAGTGCTTTAAGGATTGGTACAGTTTCAATATTCACACCATAAGGAAGTTCATTCATAGTTCCAACTCTTTCAAAAAACTAATACATTTAGAATCAATTCTTAAAACCAAATTTTCATATTCTTTTATATTTTTTAAATCAGTAAATACAGCCTTAGCTCCTTATTTTAAAAAATAAGTCTTACTATCTCATTAACTTCCTCTACTTGGTTTTGATTTAGCTTCTTTGAGTTGCAACTTCAGTTGATGAAATCTCGCTTTTTTATCCTTGTTTGAAATTTCTGGTTCTTCTTTTGATTTTGGTGGTGGCTTTGTCTCTACCAAAACATTTCCCCACCCACTTCC
>JBNMNM010000192.1:0-5955 GCA_051275585.1 bacterium
GATTATCCATTGTTATTTGATGATTCTGGTTGGAAAAATTACTTTGTCACAATAGAGGTAAATCAATTAATACCAGATGAAGAAAAAATAACACTTGAGATTTTATCTAAATCAGAAGTAAAAAGTTCTACTTCTGTATATGTGATAAATCGAGAAGTTTTAGTTCCAAATCATTCTTTTGAGTATCGTTTAGTTTTAAATGCTGAAACTGAGAATTTAGTACAACAAATTGAAAAAATTCGTTTATTACATTCATGCAATAGAATTCAGCAATATTTTCAATCTTTTTCCTAAAAAAACGACCATGAAGCAACTATCTTTTTTTCTTGGGATTTTCTTGCTCTTATTTGGGAGTCTTGGCTTTGCTCAGTCAGATGCAACCTTAGACGAAAAGAAGCAAAAATCAGTCATAAAATATCAGAACATTCAACTAAAAGAACGAGGAACTATTTCTGATAAAACTATTGTTTACGAAATTACACGAAAAACAATGGATGACTTTAAGAAGATGAAGTTCTTTTGGGGCGATCAAGAGTTAAAACCAAAAACATCTGTAATTGTTGATAAAAAAGCTCTTGTTGGGGTTTTAATTGATGCTAGTGGATCAATGGGAAGAAGAGGCTTAAGAAAACTTAAAAAAAGTATACTTTCTCAATTTGATAGTCTTCCTAAAGAAGATAGTCTGCTGATTTGGTCTTTTGCTGATCAGCTACAAAATCACATTTTTAAAGAAAATGGATTAACAAAAAGAGCAAAAGCAAAAAAAGCAATCCAAAAATTTAAAACTCGTGGAAAATGGAGTCATTTTTATGACTCACTTCCAAAAGTATTAAATGAATTAAAAAGCAAACAAACTGATAGTGAGTTACCAATCCTAATTATTTATACAGATGGGATTGATGAAAAAAGCACAACTACTTATGAAGAAACTCTAAAGAAAATTAAACAAGCACAAATCCCACTAGTTATTTTTTCTGTATATGGGAATAAAAAGCCAAACCAAGAAGTTTTAGAAAAATGGGCAGCGGTTTCGCAGGGAAGTTTTTTTCGAGAACCTAAAAACTCTCTTTTAGAAAAAGTTAATTCATATAAAAAAGTTCTAAAAGTTACATTTGATAAGCCAATTGAAATAACGCAAAAAATAGAAGAGGAAAAATCAAATTGGTTATTGATTGGTTTAATTATTTTTGCAGTGATTATTGTTCTTCTTGTTTTAAACAAACGAAAGGCAGAAAAACTTGAAGATCTATCTGACGAGGATAGTATTGTTAATGAATCAGTTATTGAAACAGCAGATGACCAAAAAGCTGTTGTATTAGCAGGTGCCACAGTACGAGGGCGAACTGGTGATGGCACTCTAGTTCAGCGTGGAGCAAGTGAGCGAAATAAACGAGTTCAATCTAAAAATCAAACAGATGTTTCTCATACGGCTGCTACAGATGATCGGTTAGCTGGTGTTCAAGGAGCAGCACGAACCCGAGCTGTATCTGATCGAGCTGCTGTGGCAAGATCTGGAAGTCGAGCTCCAATGAGAACGGCTGCTGGTGCAAGAGTAGCTGCTGGTGCTTCAACTCAGGTAGATCGTACTGCAGGTCTGCGTAGTGGTGGAAGTCGAGCAGATGCAATTCGAAATAGTACAACATCAGAACAAAATACACCTACACGAACCGCAGGAAATCGAACGGCAGGTGTACGAGCAGGAGCAGGAAATCGAACGGCAGGTGTACGAGCAGGAGCAGGAAGTCGAGCTACAGGTGCACGAGCAGAAGCAGGAAGTCGAGCTACAGGTGCACGAGCAGAAGCAGGGAGTCGAGCTACAGGTGCACGAGCAGAAGCAGGAAGTCGAGCTACAGGTGCACGAGCAGAAGCAGGAAGTCGAGCCACAGGTGCACGAGTAGAAGCAGGAAGTCGAGCCACAGCTGTACGAGCAGAAGCAGGAAGTCGAGCCGATGTAACTCGTGGTGTAGCAAGAGCAGGACGTGGAGGAAGAACTCAAGAATCTTCAGGAAGTGCAAGAGAACAAGTGAATGTAGCAAGAACTGCAAGAGATGCTAGAAGTAGTCAAGGGCGTGTTACTTCAGCAAGAAATGTATCTGACCGAACCTCTTCTAATAGAGGAGCCACAGGCAGAACAGATGCTCTTCAAGCAAGAACTAGTGGAAGTCGAACTGCTGAAGCACGAGGGGCACAAAATAATCAAGTTGCTACTCGAGGACAAGGGCCAATTCCTCGTACTGCAAGTCGAACTAATGCTGTAAGAGGACAAGCTGATACGACTCAGATTGCTGATGAAGGTATGTTAGAGCAAGAAACTCAACCACCAATGTCACGAGCAGAACTTTTACAAGCACAACGAACAGGACAGTTACCACAACAATCTGAAAATGAAGAGACTTTAGATAATTTAGAGGAAATTCAAGAACCTGAAGGATTAACAAGAAGAGAGATTCCAGGTCGAAGAAAAGTTGTCGCAAGAGAAATTCCAGGTCGTGGTACTGCTGCACCAAGGAATAGGTTACCAACGTACCGTCCAGGAAGTGGAGACAAACCACAAGATAATGTTCCTGATAGTGATTTATCCGCTGTTGCAAACCAAAGAACTGCAACTGGAAGAAGATCATTTGATTTGACTGAAAGAAATACAGGTGATCGTATAGAAAAAAAAAACCCATAACAATAACTAAAAAACATAACTTTATAAAAAAATTGGAATCAGGAAATCTTCATTTGAATAATGAAAGAGTAAAAACTCTTATCCAACAAGCTTTGCAAGAAATTGATAACTTTAAATCTCAATCTCGTCTGCAAAGCAATTCTTTAGTATTGAAGGCCTTGAGTGATGGAAGTCTTGATGCTAAAAAGCTGTTTGCTAGTTTTAATGGAGAACAAGCAACATTATTTATTGAAAAGATTACAAATGGAGTTTTGAGTAAAAAACTCTCATCTGATTTCACTTTACTTCCTCAGTTGTTGTTACAGTCCATTGGATATCATTATACGGATGAATTAGAAGGAGAACATTGGACTGATTGGTGGAAAAAAGAAAAAAGAAAAATTCATGCTCAAGTTGGAGAGCCAACTCCAAAAAATGAAAGAGATTTGAAGCAAGCATGTCAAGAAGCAATGAGAACTCGTTTGCTTGATCCACAACACTTTACTCTTAAAGTAAATGGTTTACAGCAAAAATTTCAAACAGATCATGCAACTGTGGATGAGATCTATTTTCTGAATCCAGAACCATTTTATGTAGATCAAGATGTTCATGTAGAGTGGAACTATGATCCATATAATTGGAACTATTATATTTCTCAGGTAAGAGTACTAGTTGAAGGACGATTGTATGCAGTTCAGTTATCTCGGGTGCATTAGAATTATTTCCACTGCCATTGATAGAAAGTGGGAATAATTTTAGAGAAGATAGTTTTTAGCTCGTTGAATTTGGATGTTTCTGTAGTAAAATTTTAAAATATCTTGAAATGAATGTCCTGAGTCTGCCATCTCTTTGGCTCCCCACTGAGATAGACCTACACCGTGACCATTTCCTCTTCCTCGAATAAAAAAACCTCTTGGATTTTTTGAAACTTTGAATAACAAGCTTTTAACTTTGGTATAACCAGCAACTCTTCGAAAATCGGTTGCAAGGATAGAGATACTTCTACTTCCATTCCCAATAATAACTCTTGCGGCTCTTCCTGTAGATGTTTTTTTAGAAACAAAAATACTTGTTGGATAGTGTAATTTATGACCCAATTTTGCTAACATAAACGATAATTTTTTTCGTGTAATTGTTGTATGCCATCGATAATTAGGATCTTCTTTTCCATAAGGGGATTTTACAGGTTCTAAATGGGACATAGAATACTGCCAAATATTACCAGGATCTTCAGTAATTCCGCCACTATTTGAATGATAAAATGTTGGAACCAACTTTCCTTTATGAGTGACGATTAAACCATAAGTATTACGAATTGCTAAACGTCCTCTTCCATCAGCAATATCAACTCCTAGATAAACTTGATCAAGTGGTTTTGCTGTTAGATGCCATGAATATTTTCTTCGCCTTTTCCGTTTGTATAGTGCAAATGTCCGAGCAATCACAGCTTGAGCCTGAACTACTGATGGATGCCATCGTGTACTAATTTCACCATTTAAGACACCTTCTAGGTAACTTTCTGTGCGGATATGATTAATTACATATAAACCTTTTGCAAAAGGTTTAATTTCGATCGTACCAAGATATCGTCGTCCACGAACTTTAATTGGAGAGTAGCTACGAATCCAAATTGATCCTCTACGAACAGCCCAATTATTGACGATAACCTTACTAGAACTAACTTTGTTAATTTGAACTCGGTAAGATTTTCGATGTTGTAACTTTACTCCCCTAATTCTTAATTTTCTTTTTGACCGTACAATCACAGCTCGGCTTGTTTTAAAAAGCAAAACTTTTAAAACAGGATTAGAGTATGAACGAGCATAGAGAGGGTTGATATAAAAAGATAAAACAACTAAAGATATGATCAATTTTCTCATGGAAAATTTCAATTTTAAGGATTAAAAGTTTTTGTTGCTGTGAATTTTTAAGAAAAAAAACAAAATGATTTTGTATAAGTATTCGACAAAATTGTAAAAAAACCTTAATTCAAAATTTGATACAAGCACATAAAAATCTCTTTTTAAAAAAACTAGTGTAAATACACAACCTAAACCTTTTCATACAAATACATGAGAAAAATTATTAATCTAGAAAGGTTTATTAAAAACAAAGTTGCCCGAGAATGGACGGAAGCACTAATATTTGCTTTTCTTGTCGCTTTAGTATTTCGAACTTGGTTATATGCTCCTTTTAAAGTTCCAACAGGGTCGATGCATCCAACAATCAATGTTGGAGATAATTTATTTGCAAATATGCATGCTTATGGATTTAAAATTCCTTTTGCAGATAAAAAACTCTTTGCAGAAAAGGTTAAGAAAGGAGATATTATTATCTTTCCATATCCAAAAGATCCTTCTGTAGATTACATTAAACGAGCAATTGCCACTGGTGGTGATAAAATTCGGATTGTAAAAGAAAAAGTTTATATTAATGGAAAGTTAGAAAAAGCTGATTTTGCTTACTTTGATCCTACAAAAAATGAAATGATTGGGGTTTCTCCCGATTTAACTCAAAATTTAAGTTCAGAAGCATTAAAACAGTGTAAACCTCAATATGCACAACACGTAGTTAACGGACGGATTTATGAAGGACAATTCTACATGGATTGTCGAATTACTGTTCCGAAAGGAAAAATTTGGGCTATGGGAGATAATCGAAGAAATTCTCAAGATAGTCGTTTTTGGGGATTCCTTGATGAAAAAACGGTTAAGGGAAAGGCTTGGATGGTCTATTGGTCACACAATTCAAATCATGGTTTATTTGCAGGATATCAATTTAACCGAATTGGAACAGTGCTAAAGTAGGGTGGAGGATTCTATTTCATTTTGTTCTAATTCTTTTTAAAGGTAGAACTATGCTCGTTCGATCACGTATTATTATTTCTTTATTTGCTTTCTTGTTTTGCAGTTTTGGCATTACACAAGGGGTATATGCATTTGCTACACCTCAGTCATTTGCACCATTAGTAAAAGCACATAGATCAAAAGTTGTTCATATTAGTACTTCTTCTATTATAAAACAACGAGGACGTAAAAGCTTTCAAGGGAGAGGAAGAGATCCTTTTTTAGATCGTTTTTTCCCAAATTTACCTAAAAAACGGAAACAATCTGCATTAGGATCAGGATTTATTATTAGTTCTGATGGTTATATTGTAACGAATAACCATGTGGTTGCGAAAGCTGATAAAATCGAAGTAACTCTATTTGATGAACGTTCTTTTAAAGCAACAGTAATAGGACGAGATCCTCGAACAGATTTAGCTTTGATCAAAATTGATGCTAAAGGTCTTCCTTTTGTTA
>JBNMNM010000193.1:0-5925 GCA_051275585.1 bacterium
AAGTACTTCTACAGCAAAAGCCATAATTTCATAAGTTGACCGATAACTCACCTTAAGTGGAGAAATTTTCTGTCCTTCTAGTCCAAGATGTTTAAATACACTTTCCCAAGTATCAAATCCATTATGTTGGATAATTTTTTGGTTTACATCTCCAGCTAAAGTGATGCTTGCAGGTTTTGATGCTATATTAAAAAGTACTTTTAACTCTAAAGGACTTAAATCTTGAGCCTCATCAATCACCATGTGAGTATATCGAAGAGGTTTCTTATTTTTCTTTCGAAGATCACCAATGAATTTTTGGTACATTAATAATAAAATTGGATCATCTTCTCGATCAAGTGTTGCTTCATCTGATTTTATAGAATCATCTAAAAATCCATCTGTGGATTCACGATGTTTGTGGGACTTTTCTTTTTTATTAAAAAGGTCAGCATCCATTCGTTGAACATACTGTCTTCGACACCAATCAATCGCATCCTGTAAAACACCTTCAGGAATATCATCACTAGCAAGTCGTTGAAACTCAGTAGAAAGATATTTGAAATCAGAAAAGAGTTCTTCCCAAAATAAAATGACCATTTGTTCCCGTTGGAAACTACGATCAATCATTTTATCAACTTCTCGAACTAGTAAAATAGCCTCTTCAGCACTTCCATGAAATTTATCATTATTGATTCTTCGTTTTCCTTCAACCCATTCTGCAAGAGTAAATAGACGAGTTACTAAAGGAAGATGGTTAATATCATCCCAAGGAACCGATAAGAACTTACTTTTTCCATAAGACTGAATTGCAGAATCAAATGAATCTTCTTTTTGTTGAACAAACTCATTAATAATCGTGAGCATTGCAGGATGTTTCTTAAACTTAATTGCTGCAACAGGTGTTGATGAAGAGTATTTACTTGGAAGAAATCCACCTAAACTTCGCTTTCGATGATATGAAGTCCACTGTTCGAAGATTTCAACAGCAACTCCAGATACACCCAAAGATGGAAGAACCTTTGAAATATAGCCAGCTAATGCCTTATTAAAGACCATCACCAACATTCGTTGAGGCATGAAGAGATGTTGATTTTGGAAATGCAACCAAGCAACTCGATGAAGTGCAATCGTTGTTTTCCCAGAACCTGCTGTTCCTTGAATTGCGATAATCCCAGATTTTGGCTGAGTAATTAGGTCAAACTGTTCTTTATCAAGAAGAGCCGCAATTTCTGGAAGATGTTTATCTTTTCGTTGTCTTCCTGAGTGATCCACTCCTAGTTTCGGGTTTCCTTCTCGAAGAGTTTCTGCACGAGCTGCGGTTCTAGATCCACCATGAAGCCGCATTGGAGTGTACTTCAATTTTTCCCAAATATTCTTATTATTTTTGGTCAAAATCGTTTGGTTTTCTTGAATTCGAATTAACTCTGCATCATCAATATTTAAAGAATATTTGGCTAGAACTGTACCTTCAATGGTTCGTCCTCCAATCTCTTCTTCAAATTCTTCATCAACATCATAACGATAGTAAAGAATACTAATGGGAGAACGTCTCCAATCAATAATCTGAATTTTGCCATCTTTAGTTCGATAGACAAGATTCCCTAAGAAAAGATGTTTTTCTTTTTTTGTCTTTTCATCTTCATAAATAATATGAGCAAAATAAGGATTTTGAACGTCAACACCAACGGACTGTCTTTGACCTGTACGGTTTAAAATTGCAGTAATTCGTTGGATTTGCTCTGTGATTTGTGGAATATCATCTTCATTTGCATCTTCAAAATCTTCACGAAGAGTATAAATTTGATTGAGCAATTTTTCACGACTTTCATTTTCTTGCGTTCCAGAAGCTACATTCTTTAAGTGATGAAGGTTGTCTTCTTCACTTTCAATCAACTGTAAATCTTGAGTGGAAAGAGTCATACTATTTTTATGAAAAAGCCTAGATAAGAAACAATCAATTTTGATGATTGAAGAGATTTATTTTGGGGCGAGAAACTCTATTAGAACTTGTTCTGCTCTGTAAAGGTCATCTATTAAAATATGCTCATTTTTTGTGTGTGCATATTGAATTTCTCCAGGTCCCCAGACAATGCAGTCTCCTTTGTCAGCTAGCTCACTACAGTCAGTTGCGAAGCTAACTCCGATTTTTGAAGGCTCTGTTCCTAGAATTTTTTGATTTGCTTGAATAAAGGATGTTTCAAGAGGATTATTATTTAGATTTCGAAATCCTTTTGCATTTAAAAGAATCTCTAATTGAACACCTCGACGATCACACAATTCTTGAATTTCTTTCTCTAATTCAAGGATAGGATAATCAGGAAGAAAACGAAGATCACACTCAAGACTACATTGATCAGGAATAATATTGAATGCAACACCACCATGAACACAATTTGCACTTAAAGTATTAGTTCCTAAAATTGGATCAGAAACATTTTGAATTTGAAGAGCAATTTTTTGAATATCTTGAATTACAGGTGCAAGTTTATAAATTGCATTTTCTCCAAGTTCAGGTGTGGAACTATGAGCCGCAATTCCTTTTGCATTGATTCGAAAACGATAAACGCCTTTGTGTGATGTCACAATTTGAAAATTAGTTGGTTCTGTAATGATTCCAAAATCAAAATCATCGAGTCGTTTTTTCGCAACTTTTGCTCCAGAAAAACTACACTCTTCATCAACCGTGAAAGCAAGAGTTATATCATAATTAAGTTCTTTCTTTTGTTTTGTGAGGTTTCCAAGTGCAGAAAGTAAAGCTCCTGCACTTCCTTTGACATCACAAGAACCCCGTCCCCATAATTTTCCATCTTTAATTTCAGCAAGAAAAGGAGCTACTTCCATATGAGCCGCCGAAACTGTATCAAGATGATTTCCAAATAGTAACTTTGGTTTACTAAGATTTGGAAAACGAAGATACAAGTTTGGCCGATGAGGGAAAACTTCCTCAATTCTAGATTCAATTCCAAGTTTTTGTGCAAAGTCTTGAATGTATGTAACAAGCTCTTCTTCTCCAAAATATCCGCTTGGATAAGTTCCAATTGGATTTGAAGACTCACTTGGAATTTGAACTAATTGTTGAGTAATCGAAACGGGATCAAATGTCATAATAATTCCTCAAAGTTAACGAACAGGCTCACGCATGCTAACAAATTCTTCTGCGGCGGTTGGATGAATCCCAATGGTACTATCAAAATCTGCTTTTGTTGCACCTGCTTTCATTGCAATGGCAAGCCCTTGAAGCATTTCACCTGCATCATCACCAATGATATGAATTCCTAAAACACGATCACTCTTTTTATCAACAATCATTTTCATAAACATTTTTTCATCACTACCTGAAAGCGTATGTTTCATTGGACGAAAAGAGGATTGAAAAATAGAAACATCATGTTTTTCTTGAGCTTCTTCTTCGGTTAAACCAAGTGTTCCAAAACTAGGTTGACTAAAAACAGTTGTTGCAATGTTATCGTAATCAATTTTGATTTCTTCATTGTTAAAGAAATGCTTCGCAAGAGCCATTCCTTCAGCAAGAGCAACAGGAGTTAATTGAATTCGGTTTAGAACATCACCAATAGCATAAATGGATGGAACAGAACTTTGAAATAGATCATTAACTACAATAGCACCTGCCTTATCTAACTCAACTCCAGCTTCTTCTAAACCTAAACCTTTTACATAAGGAGAACGGCCAGTTGCATACATAATTAAATCAGCCGTAATTGTTGTATTGTCCGTGAGATGGGCAACCAAACCTTCTTCTGTTTTTTCAATTTTTGTAATGTTGGTTTGAAATCGAAGGTTAACTCCTTTCTTTTTCATTTCATCAGCAAGAAATTCCCGAGATTCTGTGTCAAATCCACGAAGGAATAGTTCTCCACGATAAAGCTGAGTAGTTTCAACATCAAGACCATTAAAAATTCCAGCAAATTCAACGGCAATATAACCACCACCTACAATAATAGCTCGCTTTGGAAGTTCTTGTAGGAAAAATGCTTCATTGGAAGTAATAACATGTTCACTTCCTTCGAATTCTGGAACCGTTGGAAGATTTCCAACTGCAACTAAAATTCGTTCTGCGGTGTAGTCTTTTCCATCTACAGTTATAGTATGTGGATCTTTAATTACAGCTCGACCGTTAATAATTGTTACACCTGGCTTTTCTAAAAGATTTTTGTAAATTTCATTGAGTCGTTTAATTTCATTATTTTTATTTTCTAAAAGTGTTTTCCATTGAAATTTAGTTTCTCCAGAATTCCAACCAAAACCTTCAGCCTCTTTAAATGTATGTTTGTAATGGGATGCATAAACAAACAGTTTTTTGGGGACACAACCCACATTTACACAAGTTCCTCCTAAATGTCGTTCTTCAGCAACGGCTACTTTAGCTCCATAACTTGCAGACATTCTTGCCGCACGAACACCACCAGAACCAGCACCAATTACAAATAAATCAAAATCGTAGTTTTCCATGAAAATTTACCTTGTCTAAATTATTTCTAAGTCAGAATTTGTACTTCTTAAGTCTAAAATGTATTGTTTTCGTTTTAAGACGGACAGCCTTAATAAGGCTACTTTTTTCTAGGTTTCAATTTACTTTGCAATTTGCGAATCCATTTCTGAATTTTTTTAGCATCACCATCTTTATTTTTATGAATGCGTAAATATTGTTGATAAGCATTGATAGCTTTCTTATTTTGCCGACTTGTTTCATACACCAAGCCTAGGTTGTAATAAACATAAGCATACTCAGGTTTGATCTTAATCGCTTGTTGATAGTCCCAAATTGCTTTGTGATATTGTTTTAAACCATAGTATGCATTTCCACGGTTGTAATAAATATTAGCATCTTTATTTCGAAACTGAAGGGCATAAGTGTAATCTTGGATTGCAAGTTTATATTTTTTTAGATGTCGATAGGTATTTCCACGAAAATAATAGACTTCAATATGTTTTGGATAAACTTGTAAATAATAATTGTAATCAGCAACAGCCTTTTGAAATTGTCTAAATTTGACTAAGAGCTTTCCCCGTTGAAGGTAGCTTTGAAAATGTTTTGGATTTAAGCCAATAACTTGGTTATATGCGAGGAGTGCTTTTTTATATTGTTTGAATTTCTTTCGAACATTAGCTTCTTGATAAAACCCTTGAATAAAAGAAGGTTCTAGAGACGTTGTTTTTTGAAAATCCTTTAAAGCAAGTTTATATTTTTTTATAGTTAAGTAGGCAAGTCCTCTTTGATGGAATGCCTGCACATACTTTGGTTGCAATTTTATTGATTTTGATAAAAGTGAAATTTTTTCGTAATCAGTTTTTAGATTTTTTGCTTTTTGAAACAAATCTTGAGCATTTTTTCTTTTGAGTTGATTCAGTCGAAAAGTAGCAAGTCGAAAATATTTTCCTTTTGGAAAGTAAGATAAAAAGGTTTGAACATCATTTAAGGAATCTGTTTTTTTGATCAACTTCCACATTTCATGTTCTTCATGAAATTTCTTCACAGGAGTTTTCTGCAATTTTGTTTCAGCATAAGCAGAAGTCCAAATAAAAAAGAAAAAAAGAAAAATTCCAAGTTGCTGTTTTCGCATTACCACTCCAAAATCATCAAAACTCAATTAAAATATCGAGAATTAAATCACGCAAATTATCTTTCTTCAATCAGTTTCTTTACTTAAATCTTAATAATAAGTTTAAAAAAATTGATTTATATGAAATATTAATATAGGTTCCTGACTTTTATTTATAATTAGAAAAACAAGAAGTTTATATGTCTATTAAAGAAGATTTTTTAACTTGTATAAAAGCAGGTGCAAAAATAGTTCAAATTATCAGCTATGAAACTCAAAGAGTACAGGGGCTTGTTGCTGAAGTAGCACAAGAATTAAATCGATCATGGTATACATGGAATCGAATAGAAGGAACAAAAAAGTGGGGATCAAATGGATTTGA
>JBNMNM010000194.1:0-5906 GCA_051275585.1 bacterium
AATCAATTGATGTGACCTTTCATCAAGAAAGTCAGGAAGAACTTGTTTCAGAAAATATAAAGGAAGCACAGGAGCAAGATGATCAAAAGAATTCTGGTAAGTCAGAAATCATAGAACAATTGGATTCAATTCCTGTAGAACCATCAAAAGAAAAAAGTATTATCAGTGATGTAGAGTCTATTAATCTCGCAATGGAAGAGGTATTGCTGAAGGATTTTCAAGAGTAATTACTATGACAGAACAAGGAACTACACTTCAAAAATATCGAGAATTTCTTTCTAAGAAACAGTACCTAAAGAAAAAATCATCAAGTCAAGATGCTCATCATGACTATATTGATGTGATTTGTTTTTCATTATTAAATGAAACTTATGGTATTGAAATTCTTCATCTTCGAGAAATTTTAAAAGCGACTGACATTGTACCTGTGCCAAAAAGTCCAGATTATCTATGTGGTATTTTGAATTTAAGGGGAAGTATTATTACAGTTGTCGATCTAAAAAGAAGGTTAGGTGTTGCAAGCTGTGATCTTCATAAAAATTCAAGAGTAATGATTGTACAAAATCAAAATCGATTAACAGGATTATTAGTTGATCAAGTACAAGAAATTATTCGGATTGATAAAGATTCAATTGGAGAACCTTCAAAAGGATTTCCAGAGGAAAAACGAAAATATATTAAAGGTCTAGGAAAACTTGATAACCAAGTGGTTATTCTTCCTAATTTAGAAAAAATTCTTGCGAAGCAGATGTAAGAAATGGAAATTGAGATTACAAATCAACAGCATGAACAGTTTGCTGCAATTGCATATCGGGAAACTGGTATTAAAATTCCTGCAAATAAACAAAACTTTTTACAAAATAGATTAAGTCGTCGATTAAAAGCACTTAGTTTGAAAAGTTTTCAAGTCTATTTAGATCTTTTAAAAAAACCAAATTCAGGTGAAATTCCAAGTTTTATTGATACAATTACAACCAATGAAACTTTTTTCTTTCGTTGTCCTAAGCATTTTTATTTGCTGAGCAAAGAAATTTTCCCTAAAATTGGTTCAGGCGATATTAATATTTGGAGTGCTGCGGCTTCAACAGGAGCAGAGGCATATTCTATTGCAATATCTGCATTAGAACGACTCCCTAATGCAGAGCAAAGAAAGGTTAAAATTTATGCAAGTGATATTGATCGAGAAGCTTTAAAAGCTGCATCAGAAGGTGTTTTTAATCAATATGCACTTCGGTTAGTTCGCCCAGAGCATTTAAAAAAATATTTTCATCAAGTAAGTGATGGTCAATATAAAATTATTCCAAAATTACGGAAAATGATTTTGTTAGGTCGTCATCGTTTGAAAGATCCATTTACTCAAGCAAAATTAGATATTATTTTTTGTCGTAATGTTCTTATTTATTTTGATGAACCAACTAAAAAAGAAGTAATCAATAATTTACTCTCTTCTTTAAAAAAAGGAGGGTATTTATTTTTAGGTGAGTCAGAAATTATTCCTGATTTTCCAAATTTAAAACGAATTGATGCTTCTGTTGCACAAAAAATTTAGAGTATTTTATGGCACAAATTGTTCGTGTTCCAATTGGTGGTATTGGTATTGCTAAAGCAGGAGATAAAATTTTAACAGTTGTTGGTTCCTGTGTTAGTATCATGTTGTATGATAAAAAAATTAAATTAGGCGGAATGATTCATATTATGCTTGGTTATCATAAAGGACGAATTGATAACCCTACAAAATATGTTGATACAGGAGTTCCTTTTCTAATTCAGAAAATGCAAGAAGCAGGAGCAGGAATTCATCGTTTAAAGGCAGCTAAGATTGCAGGTGGTGGTGAAATGTTCCCTAGCTATTCCCCTGAAACTAATGTGGCTAAAAATAATGTAAAAGCAACTTATGATATTTTAGCTCAACATGATATTCAGGTAATTGCAGCGGATTGTGGACGCAATAAAGGACGACGAGTAACGTTTGACATTGAAACCGCAAAAGTCCTTGTTCAGGAACAAGGAAAAGCAGATATTATTTTATAAAAATTTGAACATTAAAGTTTGATTATCATTTTACTACGAATGTTATGGCTGAAACTCATATTCCAAATGGTTTATTTAAAGCAGGATTAGATCATACTATTAATGGAATTTGCATTGCAAAAAAAGAAGACGATGACTTTATTATTAGTTATGTGAATCGTGCATTTTGTAAAATAACTGGATATAAGGAGAGTGAATTACTCGCTCAATCAAGCAGGGTTTTTTCAACAACAAGTATTCATTTTGGTCTTGGAACAGGAACTGATGCTATAACTGTTGAAGGAAATTTGGCTTGTAAAAATAATGGTGATATTGCCCGTTTTCTTCCTGTAGAAATGAAATTGAATCATTTCAAACAAAAAGATACTTTTTTTGCAATGGGAAGTTTTTTAAATCAATCAGAATTAAGTCAATTCAAAAAAGAAAATCAACAATTACAGAAAGCTCAAGAATCATTATTTAATCAGTTTGCAGAAACTACGTGTCGGCTGGCTTCCTTACTACAAAATCTTCCAGATATTGTTTTTGAAATAGATCGTAAATTGAATTTTACATTCATTAGCGACAATGTTCAAAGCATGTTTCAATACAATCCAAGTGAAGTTATTAACGAACCATTTGAAAAATTTGTTTCTGAACGAGAAAAAAATAAACTTTCAAAAACATTCAATTTTAACAGTTTAGATGAAGTTCGAGGTCACATTATCCATTGTGTGAAAAAGGATGGAAGTGATGTTGTTTTAGAGGTTTCGTCTAATCCTGTCTTGGATAATAACGGAGAAATTATTGCTCGGCTTGGAACTGCAAGAGATGTTACAATGCTTCGGAATCTTGCAATGGAAGCAGGAGATGCAAAGGGTGACATGACCCTTCAAGTAAATGAAAAGTTAGAGGTGATAACTTATGGTGATGCTTTAATTGATATTTTGGATCAAGAATTTTTGAACACACCTCAACAAGAGTTATCTCTATTTTTTGTAGATAGTTCTGTAATTCCTCTATTTTCTTTTTCATTTAATCAAAAAGAAGATGTTCCCTTTCCTGTCGAATTAAAATTAAAAAATAATTCTGGAGAAAAAGAACTATTTTCAGTTCAATTCAAATTTAACAATGAAGCTGGTTTATTAGAAGGAACATTAATTCCTTGTGATACTCAGTCACAAGTAGCTTTAATTGGTCAAAAGATAGAGCAACAAGATGAAGCCTTAAGAAGTGCCGTTGTTGTTGACCCTGAAATGCAAGCTGGAATTATGAAGGATAGCCAAAATTTGGCTCATGAGATTCTTGATACAATTAAGGCTTTATTAGACTATTCTTTTGAAGACGATGTTTTTGTTTTTGAAAATTTTAGTAATTTTTTCAAAAATAAAAATGTTCCACAGTATTTAGATTTGCTTAAAATTTTAGGGAATAAAGTACATGGGATTAAAGGAACTTCAGGTTTCTTACTTCCTGCATCAAAACAGCTTTGCCACAAAATTGAAGAAGTTACAAAACCACTTGCTGATATGACAATGCTTTTGACAAAGCGAATTGGAACTCTTCTTCGAGAGTTTATTTATAAGGTTATGGATCTTTTAGACCAATATCAAAAAAATCCAGAAAGTTTATTTGGTTTAGAAAATTGGATGGATCGTATTGATCAAGCAATTAAAGAAAGTGACGATTATCTTGCTGACCAAGTTCATGACTTCCAAAAATACATTCAAGATCGTAAAAAAGACTCAGGACAATTAAGAGCAGTACGAAAAACAGATTATTTATCTGTAACTCAAGATGGTTACAACCAGTTATCACAACAAGTGAAAAGCTTGTTTTATATGGCTTCTACTCATCTTTCAGAAGAAAATTTGGTGCAAGCTGGAAGCTTATATAATGAGTTTTTAGATACTCATCAAAAAATTAAAAAGGTTCCTCTTGATCTTTCTCGCTATGAACGTTTGATTCCAAGTTTGGCTGACGAGTATGAGAAGGAAGCAGAGTTTATTTTTCATGACAACAATGTGTGTGCGGATAAAGAATTCTGGAATGCAATGCATGAAATCTTTAATCATAGTTTAAAGAATGCCGTTATTCATGGTTTAGAGACGAAAAAAGATCGTTTAGAAATGGATAAGGAAAAGTCTGGAAAAGTTGAAGTAGAATTACAAGAAGATGCTCTTCAAGTTTATGTTTCTGTTCGTGATGATGGTGCAGGAATTGATATTAATAAAATTACTCAGAAAGCATTAGAAAATGAAGTGATTACAAAAGAACAAGTCAAGACGATGAGCAGTGATGAAATTTTTAATCTTGTGTTTATTCAAGGGGTAAGTACTGCTGAACATGTTGATGATAATGCTGGTCGAGGTGTTGGATTAAATGCTGTTCAAGATGCAATGAATCGTTTTCACGGTTCTTGTCGAATTCAATCTGATTTAGGCAAAGGAACTTCATGGAATTTTTCATTTCCAAAGAAAAATGTATCATTACCATGCTTTATTGTTTCATTGAATAACTTCTCAATTGCAATTCCAGAAGAGCATGTAGACTCTTTCCGAGGCTATAAAAATGAGTTTATTACTCACGTTAATCAACGATTATCATTTCGCCGAGGAGATGAAATTATTCCTCTTTTAGAGGGAGATCAATTATTTGATCTTGAAAATTTAACAGGTGAGGATGTTGTAAAACGAATTTTAGTTCTAAAGTATCAGACAGAAAAGGTAGGTTTGGTAATTAATGATATTCTACATCATGCACCACTTCCAATTTTACCACTTCCAGAAGAGTATCGAGATGCTCCTATCTATTTAGGCGTAACACTTCATGGAAATAAACCTATTCTTGTGCTTAATACCAGTAAAATTATTTAAAAAATAGAACATTAGTTTTTTTTAAGTAGGAGTAAAAAGTTTATTTTTACTCCTAACTGGTTTCAAACTTTCTAGAATCCTCGCAGATATTTATGTTTTCTTCCATTTATTGTATAACAATATCCACCACTACAACTACTTTTGAATCCTGAAGCAGATCTACAGCTTCTTCCTTTAATTTTTTTACATGCCTTCTTAGCTTTTTTTCGAGCACTGAATCCTTGTCCCTTTACACATACATAAAACTTCTTTCCTCCAACCTTCCAATCACTTCCTCGTTGGCATTTTGCAGAAGCTGATGAGTTGAAAGCAATAAAAAGCATTGCCATAAAAAAAAGCATAATTAGTTTTTTCATAAAACTTTCTCCAGAAGTTTATATTAAAAAATAGCTACATTGACGTATTTATATAAATTGTAAATTACAAAATCGCAATATAAATAATAGTAACAATTCAGGTGTTTCTAGAAATATATATTATGACTCTTTTACACGAACAGTAATAAATATTTCATTTAAAAAATAAAAAATTAACATAAACGGACTAATTTTAGTCTTTTTAAGCAGTCATGCAATCAACTTCTTAGCATGATTTGACAGTTTTTGCTTTCCATGTGAGTTATACTGACAGGATCAGAGTTTCTGATCCATATCATCGAATATTTTGACTGAGATTATTCAATCAAATTTTTAGATTTGTCAGGTAATTTTATGGAAGAACAAGATTCAAGGGGCAGTTGGGGTAGTAAGCTAGCATTTATTATGGTCGCAGCTGGTTCTTCTATTGGATTAGGAAATATTTGGAAGTTTCCTTATATAGCTGGAGAACATGGTGGAGAAGCTTTTGTTCTAATTTACTGACGTATTTTTTATCTAGCCAACCGTAAAACCTCTTCCTTCAGATGGAGGATGTAAGGTTGTCCTTATCCCGAGCGGTTTGCGAAATTTGTAATTAATTGATTTTTTAGTCATCACTGGTACATAAAACAACCAGTATTCGACATAACTTTAAATTTAAGAA
>JBNMNM010000195.1:0-5889 GCA_051275585.1 bacterium
TGAAAATTCAGCACCTTGAAATTTTGGCCAGTAGTATGCTAGGAAAGAAAGTCGGAAAATGGATAAGATAAAAAGAACAATAATGCTTTGATATAGAAATAGAGTAAAATTCTTTTTAATCATAAATTAGTTAAGGGATCGATTTAATTTTGAATGTTGTAAAAAGTCTTTCTTGCAAATACTCATTTTTTTCAAAAAAATCATGTTTAATTTTAAAAAAATAATATTGAATTCGTATGAATATGTTTAAGTTATCGTTTAAAAATGCAGTTTCTTGGGGAATTATTGGAGTTATATTCTACCAATTAAGTTTTGTATGGATTCCATTATGGCGATCCTCACATGCTTTGGAAGGTGTTGATATTTCTCAAGTAGTTTTAGAAAAAATGAATGGAGAATTTGTAAAAATTAAGCATTTTAAAGGACGAAAAGTAATTCTAAATTTTTGGGCGAGTTGGTGTTTACCATGTCGATTAGAGCTTCCTTTATTATCAAAAACATATTCTGGATTGATTGAAGACGGAAAGTTATTATTTGCTGTTAATAGCAATGAATCATGGCAAAAAATTCGAGAATTTGAAAAGAAATCGCCAATTGGTTTTCCTGTTTTGAAAGATCATGGAATTTTAGCTAGAAAATTAAATATACGACTTATTCCATCAATTGTTGTAGTGGGTAAGGACGGAAAAGTAGAAAGTATTACTTACGGATTCCGCCCTTGGATACAGCTTTATTTAAAATGGTGGGTATAATTCTTTGTTATCTTTGTTTTCGTTTTCTTTTCCCCATTTGTTGGAATTGCATTCCTAAATCGTTAGCAGCTTTTACTCCTAATAATTCTAAAAGAGTCATAGCGTTACTTTTTCCACCCTTTCCACTACCACCCATCTGAATTGTTGGTACTAGTTGAGCTCTAGACATATATTGGTATTTGGTGATTTGAACTTGTTTCCACGCAGAAAGTTTCATTTCAAATACTTTTTGTGGATCAAGAGCACTATCAGATGCAAATTTCCGTGCTTGAGCTAACACTCTTAGTCCAGCAGCTTCTTTTTTCTGTTTTTCAAAAATTTGAGCTTGTTGGAAGTTTTGTTGTCGTGAAATTTCTACTAATTTCTGACCACCAATTTTTGCTACAGCGGCTTGTTCTTGTGCTCTAATTTCAGCTTGAATTTTTGTTTGTCGTGCGACTTCAACTTTTCTTTTTGCATTAATTGTAGCTACAGCAGCATTTTGTTGAGCTTTAATTTCAGCTTGGATCTTTTGTCGATCAGAAACGGCTCTAGCTTCAGCAATCGCTTTTTGTCCTAATGCTTCTGCTGTAAGTGCTTCCTGTTGTGCTTTTTTGAGGTTTCCTCGTGCAAGAGCTTCATCAGCCGCAGCTTGTTTTTGTGATGCAAGTCTTTGGTTTACTCGTGATTCATAATCAACATCTTCAATGGATGCAGAAATTAAAGTAATACCATACTCTAGAAGGTTATTTTTTGATCGTAAAATTCTTCCTGCTTTAGTTAGTCTTTTTATAATAAACGTTTTTCGTTGGATACGTGTTTTTGTTTTATCATTTCTATCTGTAACAATTGTTTTCTTTGTTATTTTTTCAGTGATGAAAATTCCATTTTGAAGTTGATCCGAAAAGTCCAAAGTCATTTGACTTGCACCACCAGTGTAATGTTGCTCTACAGACATAATTCGAGAAGATGCTTTTGCTGCTTCTGTTACAACTCGTTCCAATAAGTTTGAAAGCAAAGCTGCTTGACTTCCAAAGTCTTTATGGATTTTAGCTAACTTGTTTGCTGATACTGGAAGTCGAAAACGAACAACTCCCATTGCATCACCTAGCGATGTATCAGAGAAACGAACTTTAATTTTTGGTAGAACAGAAGAAGCTTGTGTTTTACGTTTTCCAGTAAAATTTACAGCAACTGCTTTTTTGTAGTAATGAGGTGTTCCAAAAAAACGTAAGTATGGACCAGGTTTTGAAATTATTGTTAGTTTTCCTGTAATGGTTTGAAGTACAATGTGGCTATCAGCTTTATTACTATCAATTACCTGAGTGGCTAAAAAAACTAACGTAAACATCAAAACAATAAAAAAACCGAGTTTTACAAAAAATCCTTTTTTCCCTTCCATGAACGTCTCCTCATAAAATTATAGTAAAGTTCAATTTATCTAACATCAGTAATTCAATAATTAATATTGAAAATTTATTATGATGCCTGATAATGTGAAACAAAGAGTAACAACTCATTAATAAAAATAAAGGGATTTCTTATAAATTATCAGGATTTTTTTTTACATTGTTTGGTAAAGCGGTTTTTTTGCTGTTTCTGATAAAAGTTTGATAACTTTTGAGGAGGAACTTGAAGGTAATATCCAAGAATCATAAATTGATTAATGATTGTAGTCCAAAAGAAACCTAACGTTTCCCAACGTCTTCCAGATGTTTGAACCTGAGTTTTGGTTAGTTTTACTTTTCCATCTTTTTTGATTTGTTGTATCAAGTTGAAATCTTCCATGATTGGTAGTTCGGGGAAACCTTGATATTTCCAAAATACTTCTTGTGGAAGAAATATTGCCTGATCACCGTAAGGAAGTTCAAATAATACTGAGCGAAGAAGAACAAGAAGTTCAATGAAAAATTTTCTTTTTTTGGATGAAAGAATTCCTAAACGAAAGGCACCTGCAAGACAATTTGATTTTTCTAATGTGCTTTGAATATCTTCTACAAAAGATTCAGGTAGAAGAGTATCAGCATGTAAAAAAAGCAAAAGTTTACCTTGAGCAATTTTAGCACCTTCATTCATTTGAATTGCACGTCCTTGTCCTTTTTGAATAATGATTGCGTGATGCTTTTTTCCAATCGCAATGGTTTTGTCTGTGCTTCCTGCATCTGAAATAATTACTTCATAAAGATCTGATTGAGGTAATCCTCCTAATGTTTGAGTAAGAATAGCTTCTTCATTTAGGGTAGGAATAATAATTGAAATTAGAGGCTTGTTTCTTTGAGATTGTTCCATATTACTAAATCTTCGGGGCGGTCAATATCGTTGAGTTTAGGAAGGGTAGAGTAACTACAATGAGTTTGTTTGGCTGTTTGAATTGTTAAGTCAAAAACTTGCTCTGTACTCCACGGAATATTCTGAAAAAGTTCTGAGTAGTGTTTTCTTAATCCAATTAGATAGTAACCACCATCAGTAGTAGGGCCTAAAACTAAATCTGTTTTATCTAATTGTTGGCTTGCTTGTTCTAAAATATCTTCTGTGATTTCTGGACAATCAGTTCCAATAATAATTGCTTTTTGAAATCCATCTTGAAAACTTTTTTGAAATGCATGAGACATTCGATTTCCTAAATCTCCCTCTGCTTGTTGTGTATATTTTGTATTGCTTCCAAGCCATGAATTCATTTCTTGTTGTGATCCACCAGCAAAATGAGTTTCTAACTGATGGTTGTTTGGTTGTTGTTTTTGGTATTGGGATAAAAGAGAAAAAGCATATTCAGCCATTTCTTGATGAGTTTCACAGGCTCCTTCTGCACCTAATGCAGGAATTAATCTTGTTTTAACATTTCCAGCCTTTGGATATTTGGTGAAAAGAATCAAGTTTAAATTATTCAATTTTGAGAACCTCAAATTTAATGCTTTAGCAAGGAATTATTCTTCTGCAATTTCAATGTAATCAAGATATGAAGATGCTTTCTCCATTGTATCATCAGAATCGCTCATAATGATGATTGTTGCTTTGGTAACAGGACGTGATCCAAATGTTTTTTCATAATCACGAATAATATGAATTTTCTCTTCCATCCATTTTCCAATATTTTTTTTTCCTTTTTGTAAAAAAATTAATCGTGCTCGGTCTGTACTTGAAGCTGTAATAAATTGTTCTTTATGTTTTTTATTTGCCCAAACATAACCCAACCCTTTGTAAGGAGGGTACTCACCAAAAAAAGTTTTTGCAGTTGCATAGATAGCTTTTTCATCCCATGTGGCATAGCTAGAGTCATATTTAAATGCAACGTAAATTGCTAAAGGAAAATCGCTTTGATCTCGTTTTTTTGCATTTCCTTTTTTATAAATATTGGAAATTTTCCAACGCCAGCGAATGATAGGAAAATTATAAACATTAAACTCTTTTTTTAGAACAATTCCTGATGCAGTATTATTGCTTTCAGCAAAAAGTAATGATCGTCCTTTTTTTTTACTAATATAGTATTTTGTTTTCTTCTTTCCTTGAAAGGTAAAATCCCGCCAATGATTCAATTTTTTGAAGTCATCACGAAAAAATACATTTCGTTTTCCTGCGAAAGATAAAGAATAAAAAAAACTAATTAGAAGAATCAAGAAACTTATTTTAATGAAATAAGATACTCTAGTTACTGAAATTAGGTTCATAGTCAGTTTTTTTATCAAGAATGTTCATTTGAAAACCTCTTCCTTCAGGTCGGGATAGTTGACACATGTTCCTCTAGTGGAGGAATCGATTGTTTTACGTCTTGAAGCGAAGAAAGTTCTTGGTTTGAAAAAACCTTTTCAATGTCTAAAATAATGATGAACTGATCATTATATTTTCCCATCCCTTTAATGTAATTTGTATTGAGCTGAGTTCCTAATTTTGGTGGAGGATCAATTTGATCTTCAGACATATCCATTACTTCTTGAACTGCATCAGCTAAAGCACCCAAAAGTTTTCTTTCTCCATCAATTTCAACATCAACAATAATAATGCAAGTATCCACAGTCATTTCTGTTTTTGACATTTGAAACTTAAGTCGTAAGTCAATCACAGGAACAACACTTCCACGAAGATTAATCACTCCAGGCATGTATTCAGGTGTTTGCGGAACTTTTGTTATTTTTGTATACTCTAAAACTTCTCTAATTTGTGCAATATCAACAGCGAATGCATCACTATCCAAACTAAATGTTAGATATTGAGTATTTTCTGATGTTGTAGATGATTCCATAATTCCCCTATATATTTTGTTTGCTCTACCTAGTTTTAATGATATGTGTCATATTTACTAGTTTAAATACAACCTTACTAATAACAAAGGTATCTTTTTTTTTTTGTAGAATTTAGTACCACAAATATCTATTTTATTACATTGATCAATAATTATTTTTGATAAACACGCTGAATCATCAAATCAATATAGAGGTTTCTTGAGTAATTTGTTCCTGTGCGTTTTCGGGTTTCTTGTCTCATCGCATCGAGAACTCTTAAGGCAGGATCAGAGAGAAAAACACGTTCTGTCTCTTTTTTCTTTTCACTAAGGAACAGCTGAAAAATAACTTATACAACTTTATTTTTCCAAGCATTTAGTTTCATCATCAGCTAGATGAGATTTGTATAAGTTATTCTTTTTTTGATCCTAAGAAGAGATGAACCTTCCTTTTTTTGATCGAGAAGTAGAATAGCGTTTAATGGTTTCCCCTCTTTCATTAGTGCAATGTGGCGTTTCTTTAAAATTGCTTGAATATAAAAGTTTGGAGCCACCTCTTTATCATCATGTTTATTTTGATAATGCAGACAAAGTTCTTCCAGTTTGTGGAATGTTGGCAGAGGAAGATTAATCATTTTTTCTAGTAAATTCTCTTTTTCTTTCTGCATTCGTTTTACAAGGTAGCGACAAACAATCAATGGCAACCAAATTAGCAAAATCAACCAAACAGAGAATCCACTTAGACTAGGAGTAAGCTGATAGGAGTTAATCACTGAGTTTAGCCAATCCTTTGATAATACCATATACAGTATTGGTTCCTAAAATGATCCTATGAACTCGGTTAAATTATTCGATTGTAACCAATGGCAAAACAAACAGGAAAGCGACGTAATACAGGAGAGGCCTCAGCAAAACGGTTAAAACAGTTCGAGTTACGTTTAG
>JBNMNM010000196.1:0-5880 GCA_051275585.1 bacterium
AGGCTATTTTTTAAGTTGGATTTATGATCACTCAAACGTTTTACTGCTTGGTAAAGCTGTCGTTTTTTTGCAGCTAAATATTTTCTCTGTGCTTCTTTACTACTGGCAACAGAGCGAGCAATCAAAAGATTGTCATAAGCCGTTTTTACTTTCCGATCTAGTTTACGAAAAGTTGTTTCCCAGTGTTTTTCTTTACTCTGCTTTTCCTGATCAAAACTCTCCTCTTTTCTTTGGATTTGGTTGTAGTTAGTAAATGTTCTATTTTGCACCATTTTCAGGATCTTTTGATAGATCTGATTCTGCATAGACTTAACATTATGGGGATTCTGAAATGAGATCCAGTTTGCCCCTGCAAGGCTTGGAGAAATCAGCAGTAGCAGGGAGAACACAAAAGTGAAATGGATGGTCTGGTTGAATTTCATAAATATTCTGGAGTTGTGAAATGTATAAAGAAGCAGGGTTTTTTCGTATTAGGATTCACCCTATAACAAGATTAAGTCGGGGCTTCAAGCTTTGAAGGAGAATCATAGGTAATGGGGTTGGAGTAGCAACTGGCCAAACACTGATCATCTGAAGTCTATGAGTTATTTTTCAAAGCCTGATTTTTTAGGGACTGATAAAAATCCTCAAAGTGTTCAATAAACGTATCTTCAATTAGTTTCTGAACTCTAATTTCTGAACAGAGTTTCTGAACTCTCTAAGTCATTGATATTTCGTTATCAGAGTCTTGATGATGTTGAGTTCAAGAAACGTACGTTTTTTAAACTCAAGAATCATTATGACCACTCAAATTTTTAATATTGCTGAAAAAGAACGTCTGAATCTACTTCCTGATGAAGTTACAGCTAATGATCTCATTACATTTTTTACAATCACCGATACTGATCACAAGTGTATTCCAGTAAAAAGTTCTGCCAGTAATCGCCTCGGCATTGCTTTTCAATTATGCTGTTTACGGTATCTAGGATTTTACCCCCATCCACCTTACGGACATTCTCTTGAATTTATAGCTAGGCAGTTAAAACTGGATGCATCCTGCATCCAAGGTTATAGTCAAAATGAGCACACTCGTTCACTCCATCGAAAACGGATTCAAAAATATTTAGGCTTCTTTAAATCAACTCCATTGGACATAGCTTTGCTCGAAAATTGGCTTTTAGAAAGAGCTTTGGAGCATGATAAGCCTATCCTGCTTTTCCATTCAATTTGTGAAAAATTATATGCTGATAAAATCGTGCGACCAGGGATTAGTGTTTTGGAACGAATGATTACTTCTGCAAGGATAAAAGCCATTGAAGTTACTTATGAACGTCTAAAGCATTTGATTGAAGGAAAAAATAACTTTCTTGATTCCATTCTCAAGGTCGATCCAAAAACAGGTTGGACTTTATTAAAATGGCTTAGAACAGGAGCTGTATACCACAGTCCAGAAGTCATTCTTGAAACGGTAAATAAACTCAAATTATTAAAAGAAAATGGAGTTCAAGATTGGAATTTAGATTCCATCAACCCAAACAGAAAAAAATTCTTAGCAAGAATTGGAAGAACTGCCAGTAATCAAGCATTACAAAGACTGTCTCCCCAACGTCGATATCCTATTTTGTTAGTATTCCTCTCCCAATCGCTTGAAGATATCACTGATGAATTAGTAGATCTTTTTGATCGTCATTTATCACATTCTTATACGAAATCTAAAAATGCGTGGAAGCAGTTTCAGCTATCCATCACAAAAACGACCCAAACAAAGTTGAGGTTACTTCAGCAATTAGGGGGTATTATTTTAGATGAAAACGTTTCTGATACTGAGCTGAGAAGAATGATTTACGAACATTTTCCTCAGTCAACTTTGAAAGTTGCTATTGAGGAATGTGAGCATTTAGTGCGTCCACAGGATGATAAACATTATGATTTCTTTGCAAAAAAATATAATCCTATTCGAAGGTATATTCCTGAGTTTTTAGAAATATTGGGATTAAATGCCAATTCAAAGAGCAAAAAATTGTTACAGGCCATCGATCTTTTGAAGGAACTTAATCAAACGAATAAAAGAAAAATACCTGATAAAACTCCTACTAACTTTGTTCCAAAAGCTTGGCATCCATATGTTTTCGATGATGATGGGAACATTGTCAGAAAATATTATGAACTGTGTAGTTTAGTTGAGCTCAAAAATGATTTACGTGCAGGAAATATTTGGGTTAATCATTCACGTCGTTATGCTGATCCTGAGACCTATTTGATTCCTAAAGGCCAATGGCCATCATTGAAAAAAGAAGCTTGTAAAATGTTGGGATTACCCCTCGATCCTAAAGATCATCTTGATGAGAGAAAGCAACAACTTAAATCTGCCTTAAACACGTTTGACTCTGAATTGAATCATGAAAAAAAATTTAGAATCGAAAAGGGAAAACTGATCGTTCCGAGATTAAAAGCTGAGGAAAACCCTGACAGCAGTCAACGTCTTCAAAATGAGATTACCAAACGATTGCCTAGAATTGAGCTGGCAGAGCTTTTGATAGAGGTGGATCATTGGACAGGATTTATTGGGAACCTTGAACATGCTGGAGGAAGTCAATCACGGAGTAAGGAAATAAATCCTAATTTGTATGCTTGTATATTGGCTCAAGCCTGTAATTTTGGTTTGAAAAAAATGGCGTATGCCTCAGACCTCTCTTATGACAGTTTGGCCTGGCACACCAATTGGTATTTACGTGAAGAAACCTTACAAAACTGTATTGATCAACTGGTCAATTATCAATATCACCAGCCATTGAGCAAATATTGGGGCGGTGGTACGTTGTCTTCTTCAGATGGTCAACGATTTCCAGTTCCTGTTAAAGCCAAAAATGCGACTTCTCTTCCAAAATATTTTGGTTATGGAAAAGGGATTACTTTTTATAGTTGGACATCTGATCAGTTTTCCCAATATGGAACACGGGTTATACCTACCACCATCCGTGATGCAACCTATGTTTTAGACGCAATTCTCGACAATGAGACGGAATTAGAAATTATAGAACACACCACTGATACCGCTGGATACACTGAATTGGTGTTTGCTTTATTCGATTTGATGGGAATGCAGTTTTCTCCAAGAATTCGTGATTTAGGCTCTCAACAAATCTATCGAGCTGATAAATTTGACCATTATCAAAATATTGAACCTTTGCTGAAAGGCGGAGTGATTAATGATGAACTGATTAATGATAGTTGGGATGAATTCCTTAGAGTTGCTGCTTCAATCAAGATGGGATGGGTCACTGCTTCTTTGCTAATCAGTAAACTTAAAACATATTCTCGAAAAAATGCTCTTACAATTGCACTTCAGGAGTATGGAAGGCTCAAAAAATCAATCTTCATTCCATCCTACCTGTGTAGTGAAGAACAGCAGCGACGAGTAGGACGTCAGCTTAACAAAGGAGAAACTATTCATGACTTAAGGCAATTTTTGTTGTTTGCTAATAATGGTCAGATTAGAAAATCTCAATTAGATGATCAGGTCTGTCAGGCAAGTTGTTTGACCCTAGTAACCAATGCCATTATTGTTTGGAATACGAGATATATGCAGGCTGTAATCGAACAACTAAAGCTAGAAGGCGTACAAGTATCTGAAGAAGATTTGCGTCATATCTCTCCTTGCCGATTTGAGCATATTAATAAATATGGTAAGTATATCTTCGAGGTTGAAAAGGAAATGAATCGTGATGGATTGAGAATTTTAAGAGATCCTAAGAGGAGTTAAGTTTAAGATCGACAGTTTCTGGCCATTTGCTACTCCGACCTCAGACACAAAGGCAAATGATTGGCGTTCAATGAATAAAGAACAACTCCTTTCAGCATTCCAAAGTATTTTTTTGAATACCTTGATTTAATTGTGTGGTATTTTGTAGCGAATTTTTGTCCGTCCACACTAGCGTGAACCCCATAATCTGCTAAATTATACTCTTTGAAGATGGGTAATTGTGCTGTATGATTCATGATTATATCACTGGCGGCACAAAGAGTTTGGTAACGAATGAATTTCTTATTTACATTCTCCAAATCTTGTTGTTTGACATCACTAATCTCTTTCATTCTCTTCATTTCCATACCTGTAGCGTTGGCCACAACACAAGCATAAATAGCTTCCTCGTCTGGAATGGTTTTAGCGTACTTAGGTTGAATATGGGAGAAAGATCTCATAAAACCCGTAGATTCAGCAGCGAAACGAATAATATCCCCAATTCCTGAAGTGGGTAATTGTTCATAAAAGGGATTATTCATTCCATCATCCAAGGGAGTGTAGGGTAAAGTCCACTTTGTAGAGTTCTGTTTTTTGTTTTGTTTAATTTTCAGGTTAGGGTTTTCTCCAGTGCGAATTCGTCTATTTACCTCATGATATTTTTGATCCAGGGTTGATTTCAGGTGACTAAGCAACTCCGTAATTTTCATAGATAATAAAGGCATGTTGATTTGTGCCAGAATTTCATTCTTATATTTTGACCAATATTCAATATCAATCAATTCATCTTCCAAATCACGGTACCCATTGGAGTCTTTAATAAAGATAGTTCCTTCTGTAATTCCTTTATGAAGCCTAGAATACAACATGAATTCATAAAGATCCCCATTAATTTTCCTGACAATCTGGTTTTGATCGTTTCTGATTCTGTAGGTGAGAAACTTTCTTGTGCTTTTAGGAAAGAAACCAAGAGGAATTTCATGATAATCATATTCTTTGAAAGAGATATTTCCTTCAAGATGTTGTTTGAAAAACATGACGGCCTCTTCCATTGCTGGCTTTGGACAGTAGACATCCAAATGTTTGAATAGAGGCCGTAAGTTCCTTTTGATGGTTAAGGCAATCTTTCCATAATACTGCCAACGATAATACTCACGACTGGTATTCGTCTTTTTAAAATCCTTGAGAAATTGTGGATAGATTTTTTTTGGAATGATCTGAAACGCCTCCTCTCGAACTTGTGCGTCAGGAATGGATTCATCAATGTTGATCTTCAGTATTTTACACGCTTGATCTCGGAGTTGTTTGTCCACACTTTCTACAATATCCACTTTTGATTTCTGATATTCATTCGCTTGACCTGTGTATTTATCCACCTTTTGAATCAAGCTAAATATCAGGTGATCATTAATTTTGAGTAATCTACGATGAGCGTAACAAAGTAAAAATAAGCGGGCTTGATTCTTATTGGAAAATTGCTTGAGTTTTTGAATCGTATAAAATTCAGCTAAACTACTGTAGTAGAGTATGTTCTGTTCTGAAATATCCAATTTTGGAAATAAATGGAGCGACTTTTGGTAAATATCAATCACAAGCTGTTGCTTGAGAATGCTTTTTTTGATTTCAGTCGTACTGAAGTTTTTTTGGTCTTTTTTAAGTAGAGTGAGATTGTAAAATAAGTTTTCATTTTCTAAGAGTTGATCTAATTTCTTTCGCAATTCTGGATCAACGTCTGTGTAGAATTTATTGAATAGACGGTTTTGCTCCTGAGCCAATGCTTTAGCTACAATATCTTGCAGTTTAGAATAGCCAGGTCGTACTACATTTTTTTGCAGGCAATAGGATAATAATTCTTGCAGGACAAAACGAGCTGAGAGATGCCTTTTTGCTAAGGCTTTTCCTTCTTTGAGTAATTGGTTTTCAAATTCAGCAGTGGAGTTGGAGAACCCGTACTTTTTCATGATTTGAGCACGGTTTTGGTAATGGGCTTTGTTGGAGATTTTCTTTTTAGGGAAAGGCTCATCAGGAAAATAAAGCTGAAGAATTTTCTTCACATCTGATCGCCGTTTTTGAAAGGTGAAGCTGAAAAAATAATTGGTCGCACGGTAATATCCAAGTTGAAGGATATAATTGATTTTTTGGGATACCGTTTCTAGAAT
>JBNMNM010000197.1:0-5838 GCA_051275585.1 bacterium
TCAGAATGAAGAATTTCGACTAATGTAATTTTTCGTTGCTCATCTGCTGATTGATCCAATATCGCAACCATTTTTTTCACTTTACGGATTGCTGTTTGGTTCCCTGCAACAAAAATACGATTATTTCGAGGGTCTAAAGTTAAAACTGGTTTTGATGGACTTGAATATTTTCTTCCAGTTTGTACAAAAATACGATTCACAATACTTAAAACAACTCTTGCATTCGCATATTTTAAGGCAATTATTGCAACTTGAACCTCACCTGAACTTTCATCAAATAACTGCACAAGTTTCACAATCCGCTTTATATTCTTTCTAAGGTCACGAATAATTAAAAGATTTCCAGGCGGATAAACCCCAATCGTTCCAGTTTTTGAAATTAACTGCGAAATACTGGAACGGAGTTGTGTAATGCTTGTGTTTTTTGCCTCAATAATGTGAGTTACATAATCATTGTCTTTGCTTTTATCATTAGCTTTGAGGATTGGTGTCGCCTCTCGACGAGCAAGGTTTGACGGCAAAATACGAACGACTTTTCCTTCATTGATCGTTAAAAGATCATTAATTTTGAGAATATACTCAAAAACTGCATAAGCTTCTGATGCAGTAAATTTTTTCTGTGCAATCAGGGTAATCTTTTTTCCTGCAAGATGTTTTTCATCAAAAATGAAACTTTTTCTTGTGACTTTACTAACAATATCAATCAAGTTTCTAATTTTTGTATTTGAAAAATTCAAGGAAATATTTCTAACTTCAGCAACCCCTATATTCATCCACAAGAAAATATTAAATACTAATAAAAAAATTCTTTTTTTCACTTACTGTGTCCTTAAATCATAGCAACCGCTATTTTGATTTTGATAAAGAAACGAGTAAATTTGCTCTGCAACATGAATAGGATCAGCGAGTTCCTGATTTTCATGTAACTGTACAAACTTCTCTTTTAATGGAAACTCCCCCTCAGTTTTTCCACGAATGATCTGTTGCATCTCTGTGTCAATGACTCCAGGTGCTAAAGAATATACCGTCAACTCTGGATATTCTGTCCACAATACTTTGGAGAACATCTCTAACCCTGCTTTTCCCGTACAGTACATTCCCCAACCAGAATAAGGACTTGAGGCAGCTCCAGAAGAAATATTCAAAACACCAAGTCGATCAATCCCTATTTTTTTAATTAGATAATTAATGATAATTAATGGTGCAGTTAGATTAACTCGAATATGCCAATCAATATCACTTGCTTTGAAATTTCCAATTTGCTGAATAGGCTCCAGAACAGCCGCATTATTTACTAGCCAAAATTTTCCTGAATCAGGAATAACAATTTCATCCAAAATAGATTCAATTTGATCTACTTCTGATAAATCAAATTGAATATGTTGGTCCAATTCATCTGAAGATTCACCTCGTGAAATTCCAATTGTATAATGCTGATTTTTTATGACTGTTTTAGCAAGTGCTTGTCCAATTCCTCTTGATGTTCCTGTGATAAAAAAAGAATCTGTTTCCATTATAAACCCAACTGTTTTTCTTGATTATGAAACCAATGATTGCGAATTTTTTGAATTTTTCTTTGATTTGCTAGTTCAGCACTTTCATAAGCAGCATTACGTCCCCCCTTGTACCAACCAATTTCAAAGAAGAAGAGTAAGCTTGCAATTCCTGGATTGCCTTGTTGGTACTGATAGTATGTTCCAGCAATAAATAGAGCATTTAAAAAAAATGATCCAAATGCTTTTTTATACTCTCGACTTAGCAAAAAGCCACTTCCTGGCAAAATGGTCGAGTATAATTTTGCACGATTTGGGTCAATCAATCCTTCCATTTTGTTTTTTCGTGGAAAATTCTTTTTAGAATCAGGTAAATACTGCTTCCATATCGAATATGATAAATTTTCTTGATTTCTTTTTAAGTAGGATAACGAGAGAAGCTGAGCTGATTTGACTTGAAATTGCTGATCTTTGGTTTGATTTAAAATAGTTTTGCTAATTTGAATACTTTTTGAAAACAAATCTAACTGATAATAGTTTTTTCCTAATAAAAAATTAAATTCATCTTTCTTTTGATACGCATTCCATTGGAATTGAATTCGTAGAATTTCAGAAATACTTCGATAATAATCACCTGTTTGATACAAAGAAGTAGGGTAGAGTAGCGTCTCTTTTTCTTCTAGGTTTGCTCCAAGAGAAACATTAGAAATGCTTTGAAGAATAGCGACAATAGCCAATAGTAGAGGAAAAATCTTTTTTTTTCGAGTTATGAAACAAGAATTTATCGAAAAAATAACAAAAAAGACGCTAGACATTCTAAGATGTAACTGCAAATTTACGTTGCTTTCCAAATTTAGTTTCTTCAACTATCCGATTAACTAACTTTTTAAGACGAATTATTATGGCTGTAGAGCAAACACTTTCAATCATCAAACCAGATGGTGTTGAAAAAGGAAAAATTGGTTATATCTTAGATAAATTTGAGTCTCAAGGTCTTAAAATTAAAGTAACTAAAATGGTTCACCTTAGCTTAAAAGATGCTGAAGGTTTCTATGCAGTTCATTCTGAACGACCTTTTTTCGGTGAATTAACTGAATTTATGTCTCGTGGTCCAGTTGTTATCACTGTACTTGAAGGCGAAGATGCAATTGCAAAAAACCGTGAGATTATGGGAGCAACTAACCCAGCAGAAGCGGCTGAAGGAACAATTCGAAAAGAAATCGCTGAAAGTATTGGTGAAAATACTGTTCATGGTTCTGATGCGGCTGAAACAGCAGCAGTTGAAATTGCATATTTCTTTGCAGAAACTGAATTAGTTAACTAAAACTAATTGTAAATAACCAGAATTATTGTTCTGGTTATTTTTCCTCTTGAGTTGTTGAAGTATCCTCGACTTTATCTTCAGGCAGTGACAATTCTTCCTTAGAATAAATAAAAGCCTTTTTTAACTCTTCTGCCCATTCTTCTTTTTTCATTGTTATGAATTTTCGTTGTGGCAATACTTTTACGCCTTTCATAACAAAGTATTCCAAGTAATTTTTTTGAATTTTTCCTTTGATCAAAACAACAATTGGAGTTTTTTTATGCTTCGATTCCTTCTCATGAAGACTTTTCACTAAAAGATAACTTAATTGTGCATCATGCTCTAATAGCAGACAGTCAACATCAAATGATTGAAGTTGCTTCTTTGCTGTTTTAAGAAAACTGTGAATTTTGGGAACATTTTGTTCTGCTAATTCTTGAGCGTAAGCCTCTGCCAACGACTGCCCTTCAGGCAATTTTTGTTCTAATAATTTTTGTTCTTTCTTTGTAAAATTTTCTTTTAATTGAATTGATAAAAAATTACGTCGAACTAAAGATTTTTCTAAATTAGGAAAAACTTGATCTAAAGATTCTACTAAATTTTTCATCACATTTTTTTGAGATGAAAAAATGCCTATTTTTTTAAATTTCTCAGCAATAAAACGTTCTTCTTCAACTGTAGTAAAAATCTCTTTTGCTGCATATAAAAGAGGTTCCTTTAATGGTTCAATTACTGAGAATACATTTTTACACATTCCTTGAAATAACACATCTAAAGCACTTTCTTCTAGTTCTACAACTTCATCAAGAGAAATTGGTTCAGGAGCTTTTTTTACTAAAGCAGCTAAATCATCTTCACTTTTTTCAGTTAAAATTGAAATTTTTCGAACAAGTTCATTTCGATCTTGTTTTCCAATAATGATTAATTCTCGATGTTGATATTCGAGAAAATTTTCTAAACGATATTGAGAAAGAGTTTCTAAAGAGTTAAAAATATTTAGATCTAACCATAATTTTTGCTCAATTGTAGAAAGAGAACGATTAATTTTAGAAGCTATTTCTTTTTCATGAGTTAAAGTCAATACCGTTTTTGCCTGAACTTCCTCATCATAAACTTCTAAATCTTCCCATAAAACAGCCCTTTGAAATAAAGTATCAATAATCTTTATTTTCTGAAGATTTTTTTCTGTAATACTTTGATCATGCTTAGACAATTTTTCTAAAAGAGTATTTTTTTTTCCTTGTTGTTCAATACGAGTAATTTGGTTTTGTTTTGTTGCAAGCTCTCTTCTTACCTCATAAATATCAGGTAAATTTTTAAAATCTACTTTCCGAAACTGAAAATCTGCAAGTTTTTCACGCACACCTAACTGATCAAGTCCCTGATCAATCTCATCAAAAATAGAAAAAATATGCTTTCCTGAAACAGGTACATCAGGTGATGCTTGTACTATAATAGAATGCTTGAGTGGTTTTTTTTCAAAGGAACAGGTCACATTATTGAAACCAATATAGTTTAGTCCACGTTGTATCACCTGTAATACAAGAGAAACCGTTCCAATAATTTGAATAGGAATATGAAATAAAATTCGAATATTAGAGTTCACACTCTTTAAAACAATAAGTTCCTGCTCTTTTTTCTCATAAAGACTGTATATTTTATCCACAACACGATGAAAATTCTTTTGTCCTTGAGAAACATGTTCATAAGAAAATATGTGCTGAAAGGATGCTGCTCCAACCTTTAACTCTTCAATTTCGTGTAAAGATACTCCAGAACATAAATGATACTGTTCATCTTTTTTAATGCATCCAACATTTAATTTTGCTGTTGAATATTCTTTTGAGATTTTTAAATAAAATTGCTGAGGTTGGTATGTCCCTCCATCCCATTTAACTGATTTTAATTCATCAAATAAAAAGAACTCTTTTTCCGCAGTTTCTCGATTTTTAAAAGAAAAAATTGGTGAAGGATCAATTGCCTTTTGCATTACTACATCTTTTTCTTCAAAAGCCAAAAAATCTTCATCTTGAATAGAAATGGCTCCTTTAAAAGAAAAAGGATAGTTAGCTATAATCGGAATTTTAAATGTAATTATTTTTTCTAAAAATTGATTAAGATTATTTTCAACTAAAAAAACAAACCCAATACCAGCAATTTTTTCCTGATATTGCTGAATTAGATTGGTACATTCTTCAATATTATTAAAAAAAGAACTGGAAGTAATTACAACATCAGGTGATGTTTCAACTAGTTCATTTAATGAAGAAGAGACAAAATTATCAGAGTCTTTAGAAAGTAAACGAAACTGACAGCGAGCACCACGATCCTGCAACTGTGCTTGAAAGATAGGGCTTAACAACAACCACTGCTCTTCATTAAAGCCAAGACCTAAAATAGTAAGTACCAATGACATTCTAATCTTCTATCCAAATTAAAAATAAAAATAAAACCATCTAAATTTAAAAATGTTTCAAATCTCCAAATAAGAATTGCAAAATGCTTACCCCTGTGATTGATGCAGTATCTGCTCGTAGAATTCTTTTCCCTAAATGAACCATTTTTAATTCATCTGAGACTTCATTTTCAGAGAATCCTCCTTCTGGTCCAATCACTAAACCTACATCATTTGAATCTAAAGTATCCCATACAACAGCTTCTTCTGTTTTTTTTGTATGCAAGCAATAAATTGGATATGAATATTCTTCAAAAGGAATATTTTGCCAATCTTTATGAATATGAATTTCAGGAGGCTTTACTCGGCCTGATTGTTTACATGCTTCCCATGCAATTTTTTCCCAACGCTGAATTTTTTTCTCTATTAATTTTGCTTGTGGCAACTTTTGAGAAAATTTTGTTTCTAGAATATGAATACTTGCAACACCTAACTCTGTTGATTTTTGCAAAATAAAATCAAATGCTTTTTCTTTTACAAAAGCTTGGAATAGATGAATTCGCAAAGGTGATTCTTCAGGAGTTTCTATTTGTTGAAGAACATTTGCAGTTACTTTTCCTTTTTTAATTTTAATTACACTACATAGA
>JBNMNM010000198.1:0-5766 GCA_051275585.1 bacterium
GCATGCCACACATTTTAAAAAATAAAATAAAAAATATAAATATCTGATATTAAAAGAGTAATGTTATATTTTTCACTCTTTTTATTAAAAAGAAAGAATCATTTCACTTTTTCGAATTTTCTTTTTATTATATTAAATTATAAACTTTAGAATATTTTATAAGAAAATCTAAAATCATTATCTTTTATGAAATCTGCAAAACCAAAAGTGGTCATTGGACTTCTAGGAAGTGTTCTTGATCGAGTGAAAAACAATCCTGAACGTTTTGAAAAGTGGAGACCTACTGTCTCTTTATTTCAACATGAAGACCTTGAAATTAATCGATTCGAACTAATTCATCAAAGGCAACACAAGTCCTTATCTGAATTTGTTGCAAGTGATATTCAGAAGTTATCACCTAAAACTGTGGTGAATCTTCATCAACTTAATTTTAATGATCCGTGGGATTTTGAAGAAGTTTATGGAAGGCTACATGATTTTGCTACTGCATACTCATTTAAAACAGAGAAGGAAGATTACTTGTTTCATATTACAACAGGAACTCATGTTGCTCAGATTTGTACTTATCTATTAACAGAAGCTCACTATTTCCCTGGAAAGCTCCTTCAAAGTTCTCCTTCTCAAGGAAGAATGAAGCCTGATGGAAGTTCTAACTTTCATTATCAGTTTATTGATCTTGATTTATCAAAATATGACCAAATTGCATCACGATTTGAAATTGAGAGTTTAGAAGGACAAAGTTATTTGAAATCTGGAATCAAAACGAAAAATGAATCCTTTAATCAGATGATTGATCACATTGAACAAGTTGCGATTCGTTCAAAAGCTCCTATTTTAATGTTGGGTCCTACAGGTGCGGGAAAATCTCACCTTGCAACACGGATTTTTAATCTTAAGAAAGCAAGATCTCAGGTGGAAGGAAAATTTGTAGAGGTGAATTGTGCAACAATCCGAGGCGATGGAGCAATGTCCACACTATTTGGTCATAAAAAAGGATCATTTACAGGAGCCTTAAAAGATCGAGAAGGTTTGCTTCTTGCGGCAAATCATGGAGTTTTATTTTTAGATGAAATTGGAGAACTTGGTTTAGATGAACAAGCAATGTTGCTTCGAGCATTAGAAGAAAAGCGGTTTCTTCCTGTTGGATCAGATCAAGAAAGTGAAAGTGATTTTCAATTGATTGCAGGAACGAATCGAAATTTACATAAAGAAGTATTAAAAGGAAACTTTCGAGAAGATCTTTTAGCAAGAATTAATTTATGGACATTTAAACTTCCAGCATTGGCCGACCGAAAAGAAGATATTGCACCAAACTTAGAATATGAGCTTTTGAAATTTGCAAAGCAGTCAGGAACATCAGTTAGTTTTAATCAGGAAGCAAAACAACATTTCCTTGATTTTGCACTTTCTCCGCAAGCAACATGGAATGCAAATTTTCGTGATTTGAATGCCGCAACTACGAGAATGGCAACTCTTGCGATTGGTGGGAGAATTACTTTAGATTTGATTCAGGATGAAATTCAGCGGTTAAAAGAAAATTGGAAAGAATTTCTTCCTAGTAAAGAGATCCTTAATCATTCATTAATTTTGGAAGAATTTTTTTCTGAAGAGGAAATTGAAGAAATTGATCAATTTGATTTTGTGCAATTGTGTGAAGTGGTTCATATATGTCAGACTTCATCATCATTATCAGATGCAGGACGAAAACTATTCTCAAAATCACGAGAAAAAAAGAAAGCTCCCAATGATGCAGATCGTTTAAGCAAGTATCTAAAGCGTTTTAACCTTACATTGATAAAAATAAAAGGATGAATTCAGATCAAAACCAACCAAAACTATTTTCAAAAAACTGGGTACTTGCAAGCATTCTTATTTTTATTGTGTGTGAAGTCATTCTAGGAGAAATTTTAGGAAAACATGTTTTTGGTTCCTTTATTTCTAGAAGTCTTCGTTATCGAGTAGAAGTACTATTAATTTTTTCTAGTTATTTTGTTGGTGGTTTTATCACGGGTTTTATTTCTCCAACAGTACGAATTCTAGAACCAGCAATTGGAGCCTTCTTTTCTGTGGCTCTAACGTTTATTTATAGCTTATTTATCCCACTCTCTTTTTTTCGTTTTTCACTCTCTCGGATTTTAATTGCTGGAGGAATTGCTTTTGTTTTAGCTTATTTTGGGGCTAAGTATGGTGAAAAAATTGCTGGAAAGTTAGGAAATAAGGAATCAAAAAAACATTTTATAGAGTAAATTTAATGAATTCCTTTTCACTAGAGTTATTATTTCAAAAGCTAGGATTTCAAGAGTGGAAAAATTTTGTTCAACTGCCACCAATTGAACAAAGCCACTCAAAAAATATTTTGGATTATGAGAATTTACACGCATTTACTTACACATATCCGAGTTATTCCAAATATCCATATCTGTTTTTAAGTTTTGAGAGCAATATCATTAAAATTCTGGAACTTGTTCCTTTTCTTTTTGAAGAGACTCCTCGATATTATTTTTGTCCTCCAAAATTGATTCAAGAACGACTTTATGCTTTGAATACAGGTTCAACAATGGATCAAGATAATCTTGTTTCAGAGCTTCTTCATTATATTCTAGAGAAAGCCGTTCAACTTAATGCTTCTGATGTTCATTTTGATAGTTATCACAATAATAAAGGAGTGAGATTACGAGTAGATGGAGAACTAGAAACGATTTCCACTCCTTTTCCTATTGATCAATATTTGTTTACAAAAGTGAAGTTAATTTCAGGAATGGATATTTCTCAAAAAAGAGTTCCTCAAGATGGTCACTTTGAACATTTAAGCAAACAAGGATTCAAGTTTGATTTACGAACTTCTACAGTGCCTTCCAATTATGGTGAAAGTCTTGTAATTCGATTGTTGGCAAAAACCACAACTAATCTTGATATTGAGAAACTTGAATTTTCAGATGAATGTTTACAACTCATTTTAGAACAGATTCAGCGTTCTCATGGTTTGATTTTGGTTACTGGCCCTACAGGATCAGGAAAAACAACAACGCTCTATTCTATATTAAAGAGGCTTTGGAGCGAGAAATTAAACATCATGACAATTGAAGATCCTATTGAATATCACTTTGAAGAAATCCGACAAGTTGAGGTAAATGAGAAAACAGGAATCACATTTGCAAAAGCACTTCGTTCATTTTTACGGCAAGATCCTGATATCATTTTAGTGGGAGAAATTCGAGATAAAGAAACGGCTGAAGTTGCAATTCAAGCAGCACAAACAGGACATTTAGTTTTATCTACAATGCATAGTAGTAATGTTTTTGAAGCGATTAATCGGCTAAAAAATCTAGAAATTCAAAATGAAAATATTGGGTCATCGGTCAAAATGATTTTGTCCCAACGATTGCTTCCAAAGATTTGTACTTGTTTAGGAAAACTTACAGATTGTGAAATCTGTCATGGAACGGGAAGACATGGAAGAATTCCAGTTGTAGAGATGCTTCCTTTCTCAAAAGCAATTCAACAGGATTTAATGCAAGAAACCAATATTGGAAAAATAGAAGAAATTGCGAGAAAAGAAGGGTTTATGGATTTGCTCCAAAATGGAGAAAAATTAATTCAACAAAATAAGATTTTAAGATCAACTCTTCAACGATTTTTAACATGAAAAAAACATATTTATGGGAAGGGGTTACTTTAGAAGGAAAAATTACTGAGGGGTTATCGAAAAATAAATCTCGAAAAGAGTTGGTTCAAAAATTACGAGATCAAAACATCTATCAAGTTCAAAGTTCAATTATTTCAGAAAAATTATTACAACAAGCAATTTCATTAGATGAGTTATTAGATATTATTCAATCTCTTAATTTTATGCTGGGATCTGGATTATCAACTCAGAAAGTACTCCAACTTTTGATTTCAGAGAAGAGAAGCTCTATTTCGCAATATATTTTTATTAAGATCCACCACAGTTTAATAAAAGGAAATAAGTTTCATCAGGCTATTATTGAGATTGAATACTTTTTTCCTAAGCTTTTTGTAAAATTAATTGGTTCTACAAGTGAATCAGGAAAACTTGCAGAGACTCTTCAAACATTAGAAAAATTTTATCGAGCAAGAGTTCAACAAATCAAACAGATAAAAAAAGCACTTCAATATCCAAAGTTAATTTTTGTTTTTATCTCTTTGGTTGTTTTGGGAATTCTAATTTTTGTGATTCCAATGTTCTCAAATATTTATGCTTTAGCAAAAGGAAACCTCCCTTTTTTAACAAAAGCCTTAATTGCATTATCTAATGCACTTCGAGAGTATTTTGTATTGTTCATTGGTGGAGGAATTATATTCTTTTTATTTACTCGATTACCAAAAATCAAAAAATTTAATCTCTCATCCTACTTTTTTCGTTGGATTCAGAAACCATTTCAAAAATTTGATGATTTATTAATTTATTCACAAACATTTTCATTATTATTAGAAAATGGAATTCATACTCAAGAAGCAGGACAAGTTGTATTAGAAGGGATGTCAAAATCGAATAAGAATTATGGAAAAGATATTCTAGACTCTTTAGAAGCAGGAAATAGTTTTTCTGGTGCTTTCGATGAAACTTCATGGTTTCCAAAGGTATTTACTGCCTATCTAAAATCACCTGAAGAAGCAGGCGTTCCTCACATTGGTTTCCAACAAATTTATCAATGTTTATGGAAGCAACAAAACCAGTCGATTCAAAAATGGACAAAAGTAATTGAACCATTATCCATTGTTATATTGGGTGGAATTGTTTTGGCTATTTTACTTTCTGTTTACCTTCCTATTTTTACTCTAGGAGACTACGTATCGTAATTTTTTTTACTTTTGTATAAAATTGATTTTATTGATTATTTGCTGATGGCCTTGTTCTATTGGTGATGAGCATTACATAAAGCCCCATTATTTATTTTACTTTTTTGAAGTTTTCAGTGCTATAATCGCATTTCTATTATTTTGTTTCTATATCGAAATATTTTAAAGGAGAAGTGATATGAATCACCTTATTGATAATGTTATTGATGATTATAATTTGGATGTTCTTTCAAATACAAAAGCTTTTTCGGATTTAATATGGTCAGAATATAAAATTAAACCAGCAAATCAAGCAGGACAAAAAATATGGGGAGATGCTCCAGATTTCGATACACTCCAACAAGAGTATCACATTGAATTTGGTGACTTTTCAGATGAACAACGAGTCTACTACTACCTAAACGAAGGCTAATAACTATTTGAAAAATTACTTACATTGTTTTCCCGTTTTTAACTCTGTTATATTTTTGGGTGAACAAGCCATCATAGGATTATTTTTTAGTATTAATTTTTGAATTCGAATTAAATATTTTAATGAACTCATATCTTGAATCTGATTGTGAGAGAGATTTAGCTCTCTCAATCGATGTAATTTTCTAAGAGATGTTATGTTCTTAATTTTGTTGTATTGAAGATCAAGTTTTTTTAATCCTGTAAGTTTTTTTAATGAATCAACATTTTTTAGTTGATTATGATGCAAAGAAAGCCAACGAAGTTTTTTAGGTAATGAGTGAATCTTTTTAATTTTATTATGACTTAGGTTGAGTTGTTCTAATTTATGAAGCTGAACCAAAGGAGTGAGATCCTTAATATAATTTGCAGTAAGATTTAATTGTTTAATTTTACTAAGCCCTTGTAGTGGTGAAATATCTCTAAGTTGATGAAAACTAAGATCAAGCGATTCCAATTTTGACAAAAGAGAATAAATTTCATGGCAACGACTAG
>JBNMNM010000199.1:0-5760 GCA_051275585.1 bacterium
AGCCTCAAAATCTTCCACTATTCTTCAAACTAAGAGTAGTGGAAGCACAATTAAGTTTCTCAAAAGTTTAAGTATACAAAAACAAATGACAAGTTAACTTATACAAATAAATCATCTTTCAAACTATATGAAGGGCTAACCCGTATTATACCATTATCCTGATAATATTGAGAAAGCGTTTAAAGCAATGTCAATGTTTCAAAATTCGGTAGTAAAAAAATACTTAGCAAATTTTGAGAAAGGGAAAGTTAAAAAAAACTATCAAGGGTTTCTAGATTAGTATTGAAAACACCATAATAATTAGCACTTATCGAGTAAATTAATGAATTCTATAGAAATTAAAACTACAAATCAAAGCATAAAAAGTCACCTCCAGAAGATAAAACCTGAACAGGCTCTATCAGAATATATTTGGAATGGCTTTGATGCAAATGCAACAACTATCAAAATATTTACAAATAATGATTTGATGGGAGGTTTTGAATCGATTCAAATTATAGATAATGGTGATGGAATTAATTATGAAGAACTACCAGAAACATTTAATTTATTTCTAGATTCAAAAAAGAAAGAAAACTCTTCAATGACCATTAGAGGGGAAAAAGGAAGGGGTCGACTTACATTTTTCAAATTTTGTGAGTGTGCAACTTGGAAGACATGGTCTAATCAAAAGCTTTTTGAAATAAATATTAAATCCTCAACATTAAATAGATACAATCCACAAGAAATTTCTGAAATTAAACAACAAGATTCAGGCACTGAGGTTACGTTTAGATCAAATCTAATAGATTTTGAATATTTTAAAAATACAATAGTACCGTATATACAAAATGAATTTTCTTGGCTTCTTTTAGCATATGAAAATTTTAATATTTCTATCAATGGGGAACCTTTAAAGATAGCTGGTCATTTAAAATCATTAGATGAGAAGGTTTTTAACAATGAGACGTTTAATATCAAAAGTACTCTATGGGATGAAAAACCAACTACAGAAAAATCGAGAATTTATTTTTTAAATTCATCAAATATTATTGTTTATAAAGTACCATCAGGTTTTAATAATAAAAATTTTTACTGTTCATCTTATGTAAGATCTGACTGGTTTGATAACTTCGACTCCGACGTAGATATGTTTACAAATGAGAAGAATCCAAATTCAGATACTTTTATTGAAATAGAACGTTTTGCTAAGAACAAGCTTGATGAAGAATACATAAAACGTAGAGTGGATGCAGCTAATTCTCTTATTGAGCAGTATACTCAAGATGGAATTTTCCCTAAAATGACAGGTGATAATACAGCTCTAAATCATTTCCATCGTGATCAGCTAATTGTAACAATAAAGACCATATTTGAAGCAGAACCAAAAGTATTTTCTAATTTAAACATACCTCAAAAAAAGATATTAATAAAATTAATAGATCGTATAGTACAAAGCAATAAAGTTTCAGATCTTTTTAACGTTTTAGAAGGAGTTATTTCATTATCAGACGAGAGTATATTAAAAATGTCTTCTTTGCTTGAAAGAACATCATTAGAAAATATTACTAAAACCGTTGAGTATATTAGTGATCGACTAAAGATCATAAATTATTTTAGTCAAATAATTTATGATCACAAAAAATTTGCACTAGAAGTACCACATATCCAAAAAGTTATTGAAAATAATTTATGGTTATTTGGAGAACAATATCACCTTCTTACATCAGAAGAAGATAAATTTGATCAAGCACTAAGAAACTTAAATGTGTTTAGAGATGGAACTACTCATTTCAATAAACTAACTCATCCTGACAAAAATAAGGAAATGGATATTTTTGCAGCACAACGTGGGTTTAAAGTAGATGATGAAGGAAAAGAATATTATCATAATATTGTAATTGAATTGAAAAGGCCTAGTATAAAACTGACAGATAAAGAGTTAGATCAAATTAAAACATATAAAAATATAATAGATGCTGAGCCTCAGTTTGATACAGAATCTTCAGTTTGGGATTTTATTCTTGTTGGTAATGAAATATCAAATAGTAGCCATACGGCATCTAACCTAAAAGCTGAACTTAAGAGTAATAAGATTCATTCTGAGCAAGGTCTTATACTCAAGGACGGAAAAATAAGAATTTATATTAAAACATGGAAGCAAATATTAAATGATTTTGAATTAAGATATAACGAGTTATCAGAGAAGCTTAAACTTAAGGAATTAGAGATTATAAAGAACTCACCAAATGAGCTAACTAAATCAATTGATGAAATAAATAATGGTGGCTAAATAAGAGGAAACTTACGATATATTATTTTGTTGGGATAATTTCAAAAAAAATTTAATCAAAGTTAAGGCTCAAATCAAAATAAAAGACCCAATTTTTAAAAAAAGAAAAAAGTGGCAAGATTATTTTGAAGAAGAAAAATCAAAAGCAATCAATATTCAAGAAGTAAATCAAATGGTCTATACTTTGTACGATCTGACTGAAGATGAAATTATGATTATTAAAAAAATATAGATTTTATCTTCTCACTCTTTATTCAAAAAATAACACATTTGCCATATTATACAGAGAATAGTAATCGTATCAAAAGTAAGAGTAAGGATTATTGATACAAATAAAAAATGCTCAAAGAATAAAAGGAGGCACTATGGACATTCTAGAGTTAACAAAAAAAATTAAAGAATCAGCCAAAACAAGAACACATGCGGAGCGAGTTGAGCTTCTGCGTGAAGCAAACATTATTGATAAAGATGGATATTATTCTGAAAGATTTTTCTCCGAAGAAACAGTTCGAAAGAATAGGCAATTAGGCAAACCGATAACTTTATAATGTATAAAAAAAAACCAGCTTTTGTATATGGTTTTCACGGAATGGATGAAAGCTCTGCATATAAAATTGTAAACCAAAAAGAAGAATTCAAACAAAGTGACAATCTTTATGATTGGCTAGGAAAGGGGACTTATTTTTGGGAAAATAACCTTGAACGTGCTAAGCAATATGCTATTGAAGATAGCCAGAGAACAAATACAAAAATTAATAATCCATTTGCCCTTGGTGCAGTAATTGATCTTGGCAATTGTTTAGACCTTTTAGAACAAGATTATTTGGACTTTCTAAAAATGTCTTACAATGAATTCAATAAAGAATTTGAAGGCATATCATTACCCAGAAATACAGGTTTTGCTCCAAATGACTTTGATTTTAGAAAGCGAGAATTAGATTGTGCTGTTATTCGTTGGGCTCATACACTAGCCGCAAAAGAAGGGATTTATTTTGATACCGTTAGAGCCGCATTTTGGGAAGGCGAAGAACTATACCCTAATGCAGGTTTTAAAATGCAGAACCATATTCAAATTGCAGTGCTGAACCCCAACTGTATAAAAGGTATCTTTTTACCAAGAGACGAAGTCGAATTTCCATAATTATAATGCCTCCGCAAGAAACAATTACACTTCTCTGATAACCCGATTATTTATTTTTTATACATTCCGCAAATAGATTAATTCGTTCTTCTTCATAAATAATTCTTGTACAAGGACTTTGGAATTTGGACTCTTGAAACAAGCGATTCATATCCTCTTCACTTCTATGGATTAACTTCCAATCAAGGATGTAATCCATCATGGCTTTATCATGATTATCTTTGTGGAAATTTCCAAGGATTACTCTTCCTCCTGGTAGTAGGATTTCATAAATATAATTCAGAAGTCGAACAACAATAGCATCCTCAAAATAATCAATCAGACCAATACTATAGATAAAATCTTGTGGTGTTATTTCTAGTTTTCTTCTGCCCAGAGTTAAATAAAGCACATTTTCATTAATCAGTTCCACCTGTTTACAAAGATTTTTTTGGTACAGCAGATCATCAACAAAAGAAAGAGATTGCAAGTCCATATCAAGTAAGGTTGCTTTGAGAAGGGATTTATCTTCAAGGCTCGCAAAAGTATCAAATACTTCCCTTGCTGGTCCACAAGCTATGCTCATCACCTTTGCCTGTTTCTGATTACAACTTTCCAGCGTTTTTTTGATTTCACGAGTAAGCAATCCTCTTCGATTACGAACAGCTTTAGATGCAGATGTTTCCAAGATGCAATAATCAATAACAGGTCCAAGGCGTCCCTTTCCCGCAGGAATATTTCGATAGAGCATTTCTATGCTGAAAAAATCTCCTGCATATCCCCTAGGTTTGGAATAAAAGCGTTCTGCGGCCTCTGTTAGAAGGATGAATGGTAAAAATTCTCGTTGAATACTTTTACCTATCTCTGTCTTAACTGCCTCTGGTATTTTACTTTTATAATTCAGAGCCTCATTAAATTTAAGGAAAAAGGCTTTGACCAATGAATATATGTAATCTCTCTCTTCTTGGGAAATTTCGTTGTGAGTTTTTGCTGCTTTTTTATCCAGTTCGGTTAAATACTCTTTAAAACTTCCTACATCCTTGAGTAATTCTTCCAAGTGCTCAATTTTGGACGTCACAGGCTTTTCTTTAAGTAATAACTTTCCCAATTGAGTATTTTTTGTACGTAGTCGATTGCTGAGAATTGCTCCAAAGCTTTTATAAATCTGAACACCAAATTCTGGATCCTGGTCAATATATTGTTCTAGGCTATCATGAGAGACTTCAAAGACTAACGAATCTTCCATGGCTGTAATGGTTGTAGAAGATATACTATGGTCGAAAACTCCAAGAGTACCGATAACTTCTCCTGGCCCCAGAAGTTCCAAAGAAGTTTCTTCACTCAGAGAGCTGGAGAGTTTAAATAATCCCTGAATAATAAAGGAAACACTATTGATCCAAGTATTTTCTACAATGAAGGAATGATTTTTGGAAATGATTTTTTCCTTTCCCAGAGAGAGTAAAGAATCTACGTGATTTGGAGATAAGTTTTTTAAAAAAATAGATAGTTTAGGCATGTTAATTCTTTGTTTTTAAGATAAGGTTACCTAATTTTTTGTAGAATTTTTTTTTTACAAAAAAAATTGCTCTTTTGAATGGCTTGATGAACAAGTAATTTTGATTTTAAGAGATACCACACTGTTTTTGGCAGAAAGTGAAACCTCTTGAAATGAAAACAAATAATCTAGAAATTTCAGGATTTAAACTCCAAAACCTGAGTAGCAAGTTTTTCCGCAATTTTGCTGAGATCTTTTGACACTAATGCGATTTGCTCTGTACTTTCGGAAAGTTCATTAGCAGCAATTGCATTACTCTCACTAACGGAAGAAATATCCTCGGCAGTTTTTCCAATATCTTCAATCCCCAATTCCTGTTCTGTGGTGCTATTGGTGACCTGATTCATCCGACTAGATACTTTCTGGACATAAGACGCAATTTTTTCCAGCATCACTCCAGTTTTTTGAATGACCTGTTTGCCTTCATCAATATTGGAATTGCTTATCTCAATCAGATGTTGAATTTCTCCTACAGAAATATTGCTTCTTTCCGCCAGACGCCCTACTTCTTCAGCGACAACAGAAAACCCCCTTCCAAATTCTCCTGCCTTTGCCGCTTCGATAGCCGCATTCAATGAAAGTAGATTCGTTTGAGAGGATATTTCTGTAATAACTTCGATAATACCATCAATTTTTTTGCTACTACTTTCAATTTTTTCCATTGATTGGTTTGTCTCCTGAACTGCTTTTGTTCCTTCAATTGCTTCCTCTTCCGCAGAATTGATCATTGTGTGAATTTCTTTAATCTCGTGGGAAGTCGCTTGTACAGAAATGACCATTTTCTGAATTGTAGAAGTGCTCTGTGTAAGCGAT
>JBNMNM010000200.1:0-5708 GCA_051275585.1 bacterium
TTTTTTCAGGTAATTTTTTATTATTTAATTCAAAATCAGCTTCAATAGCTTTTTTTAGTGCTATTTGTTTCAAATTATTTTCATCTATAGGATAATTTTTATATTCTGAAATAGAAATACAGAATAAAATCTGAAGTACTGAAGCCAAATGGTTAATATACTCTGTAGTATATATAATATCTTTATGGTCTAAAAGGTACTCAATATTAATCAGTGTTTCAGACAATTTAACTGGCATATTCTGAATTACAAAAAGTCCAAAGTACTTATCAAGACTGACCTCTGCTTTTAACCTAAGTTGGTTTATATCAATTTTTTTAACATCAATTTCTTTTTGTAATTCTTTTGGCTTTCCTTTTAATGCTGGATAAAGAGTTTTGATAATTTGCTGAACTTGATTTTTATACTCGTCAATAACTCTTGTATGTTCAACTAACTCTTTATGCTCACAATTAGAACTTTCAATTTTTTGGTTTGTATAAAAAATTTCATTACACATTGTACACCTAGATGAAGTAACTTTAAGTATTTTTTTGTAGTCTAATTTATCTCCATGAGCTGTTGAATCTCGATGTTTCTTTAGTGTTGCTATAAAAATCAAACTATTCGGTATATTCAATGCCAAAGAATGAAAAGGGTGTGTGCTATCCTGCGAAGCACCTGCTATAGCAAGAGCAATAAGAGGTTGCATCTCAACACTAACACCATTTAAATAAGCTTTGATTTTACCTGGAGTTACTTGTAAAAATTTTTGTAAAAGAGTTTTTACATAAGTTTTTTTAGGATCATCAACTGTAAATCCAATCTTTTTTGTAAATTCAAATAATAACTTGTTATTGTTTTTGTATGATTGAGAACTAAATACTTGAGCCCAAGCCTCAACAGGTCTATCAAAAACAACTTGGCGAAGTGTCCATTCAAGTGCATCATAAAGGTTTTTTAAAAATTTGGATATTTTCCTATTTTGAGCTTTTTCCGTATTTGAGGACTCTGGATAAATTTCTATTTCTTTTTTAGTTTTTTCTGCCTGATTTAGAAAATTTTGGATTTCTGGGTATTGAGAAAGTTCTGAACTAAAGCCAATAAGATAATTGCTATCATTACCTGAACCATTAACTTTCTCCCCCATTTTTTGCTTTAATCCTTTTTCCTTTAAATAAGAAAGCATATTTTCGACTTTAGGATCTTTTTTTTCTTTAAGAAATAAACCTTCTTTCAAAATATTAGAAATACCATATCCAAATGGATCAGTTACCAAAAAATCGGTATTACCTTTTTGAACAATCACATTACAATATAATAAAACTAGTTCTGGTTCTTCCTGAACCGTAATTGCTTCTGACTGTAAAGAAAATGTGGGTAATGCAACACTTTTTTTAGTAAGTATTGAAAAACGATTATAACGTTTTTTAAATGATTTAATGGCATTAACAATTTTATCTACTGAAGGTCGTATTCTCATATGACCTTTATCAGGTAATAGCTGAAAAGCTGATATAGTTCTACTTCTGCCAGTACTACCAATAGAAAAAACTATCATCCTATTATTTTCAGATTTTATATTAAAAAAATTAGTGGTTTCATTTATTACCACTGGCAAGAGCTTTCCTCCAATAAGATCAACATATATTGTTGCCGCTATATACTCTTCTGGTTCTGAATCCCATTCAACAATAAGATCTTTTGCTTCATCAGTGATTTCAAACCGTTTGGTCAGGAGGTTTAGTTGAGATAATCGATATTGAATAAATTTCACAATTTCTTTATCCAAACATGTTATATCTGCTAATTTTGATGTATCACATGTTGATGTTTCACAAAGCTTTAGAATTGTTTCTTCAAGAATATTAAGAGCTTTTTTTTTTCTTGAAGGTATTGATATTTTAAATGCATGACATGGCCAAAGTATGTCTTTTTTTGAAGCAATCTTAAGTCCAGTAAGGTTTGGTTGATAATAAATTATTTTGTTTGTCATAAGATCACTCCATTTTGCGAACATAAATCAAAATAATTACCTAAAGCAGGCACAAATTCTTTTCCAATACCTGAGAGTGCTAACTCAGAGTCACCAACAAGAACTAATAATTTTTTTTGCCTACTCATACTAACACATAAACGATTTTCTGACATTAGATGTCCAAAAAGCAAGCGAGCTTTATCCTCATTATTCTTCTTTTTGATATCAGGTCTCAACCTATTTATGTCTTGAGATCTCACCATAGAGAGGAATACGATATCAAATTCCATCCCTTGAAAGGCATCTACGGTTCCAATTCGAAGCCGTTCTTCACTTTTTATTTTTCCATGTTCTTCTTTTTCTAGAAATTTGTATTCATCAGAAACATTCCACGTCTGACCCTGAGATTTTTTAGTTATACCATACTTTGATAAAGCTTCAAAAACAGCATAAGTCTGAGCTTTATAAAAACTAATTACTCCAAAACTAAGTTTTTTTCCCTCATCTGAATCAATCCATTTTTTTAAAAATTCTGCGATCATATTAGCTTCAATAGGCCTGCATCGACTTGTTCCTTGCCTTTTTTCTTTTCCATTTTTATTGGGAATTTTAATACATGCGGCAGCACATCCATTAGTACCTTCTAAGTTATGAGCAAACAAACTTTCTGGTAAGGGTGACCGATATTCTTCACCATGAATTTTATAGAAATTGTTGCTTACAAAATCACCTAATAATGAATGAGTTCTATATTGAGCATCTAATGTAACAGTACGAGAAATACCATCTTTTTTTTCAAGCTGTTTGAGACGTTTAAAAAGGTATTCAAACATACTTTTTTTAACAAAATCTTGATTTAAAACTTCATTACTTTTACCTGATTCCAGAGCTTTAGCTACTTCTTCATCTATCAAATGGGGAAGTTGACGATGATCCCCGACTAAAATAATTCGTTTTTCTGCTTGAGCCATAGGGATAAGTAGGTCTCTAGGACTTGTTCTTGCGGCTTCATCAACAATAACAGTATCGTATTTAATAAAATCATTGTTATTTTTTCTTTTAGCTCGCTTGATTGCTGATCCTTCAGCCTGTTGAGTTGTTGCAGCAAAAACATAATTATAATCTTCTATAGTTTCTCGTATACCATCAGGATTGTTCTCCAATTCATGTAAAAAATTAGCAAGAATTACATCCGTTTGATCAACTCTTTTTTTGTTTTTTTCAAGAAGAACGGAAACTTCTGCAATTAGTTCAAGAATATCCTCACGAGGTTTTTCTTTAAATTGCTTTTTTGGAGTGTACAAATCAAGAAGCTTCAATTTAATTTTTTTGATATCTTCTAAAAAATTTAAATCTTGCCCCTCTTTCCAAATAATCGCTTTTTTCAGGCTTTTCTTATCAGATTCATTTAATGAATTTTCAGCATATTCTAAAACATCTCCAGCTTTTTCCTTTCCATCATCTAAAAATCCTTCACTACTGATACGTAGTGATCGTATTGCTCTTAAAGTGCTAGTTTCTTTAAATTGTTGGAAATTTACTTCTGATTTTATTGTTTCTAAAATTTGTGATGTTTTATCTGACAATTTTTGTGTCAGAATATTTCTAGGCAACTTAAGAATAAGGTTAAGTAAATTCTTTATATTGTTAATTGATGGTGAACTTGAATAAAGAAAAAATAATTCTGATAATTTAATTTGCTCTTGAGTTTGAGTTATTTGAGGATTCTTTAAACGAACATTCTTCACAACATTTTTACGCCAGTCATTGATTTTTTTAGCAATTGAATCTTCTGCAAATTCAGAATTACCTGACTTACTTCCAAATTTTACTGCTGGTAGAGCATTAATACTTAATCGAGAAACAATATTTTCAACGGCATCATGTTGGAAGCCAGATACAAGAATTTCACCACAAATAGATTTAGTTTTATCATTCTCTTCATTTAATCGTTCAAGAATAGCTGTAATAACAGTAGTTTTTCCTGTTCCAGGTGGTCCTTGAATAAGAGCAATATCAGGTGTATTTAGAGCAATATCTATTGCTTTTACTTGAATCTCTGTAGGAGGATGTTTGAAAATTTTTTCTCTAACAAATGGAGTTAAAGGTTTTAAATTTGTTCCTCGCTGAATATCTGGAATTTCACCACCTTCTTCAATCAATAAACCGAGAAGAGGATTAGCACTTCTACCTTCTAAAATAAGTCTTCTTGCTTTCATCCTACGTTTAATTTGAGTAATATCTCCATTAATAGATAAAACTAAAAAATTATCTTTTATTTCTTCTATAGGTATTTGATTATTATCATTAGACTCTAAAACTAAACTAGTTGAATCTATCTTTATGATTTTTGCATAAATTGAATCATTGAAATTTTTAGAATTATTTTGCGGTATACTAAATTTTTGTTCCAAATAAAAACTATACTCTTCCCATGTTAATTCATGATTTTGAATATACAAAGGATCTTTTGATGTAATTTCTAATTCATCACCTTCAGAAAGCTCACTAGGTACAGAACTGTTAAAAAAGAATTTAACTCCCTTATCTGTTACTTCTATATTGTGGTATTTAAGTTTTCCAACTGCTTTTGCAAAGGATAGTAACAAGTCTCCTTCAACATCTCCATATTCATCCCACTTTTTTAAATAGCTTCCTTTATCTAATATAAGACGAGACATACTTCCAGATGCTAAAGCTCTAATACGTCCTATTTTGGTGTAGTCAGAGAAGGAAATTTGTCCTTTAGCTAAGCAAAGTGAGCCTTCTGGAACATGATTTTGTTTATTAATTAATTTTGTTGCAAAAAAAATTTCCGCACTTTTATCTTGTTTCCGTTTTTCTACAGGAATTCGTAAACGATCACCATAAATTGAAAAACAACGCATTTGTTTTGGAACTATTTCAGTAGTATCTTTAGTTTTTGTACTTTGATCACTATATTCATCATAAATAAAATCATCATTAGATGCAGCACCTACCATTATTAAAAAATATGTATCTGTCCCTACTTCTCCCATATTGATTAGACACCGATTACGAAGTAGTGGTGTAAGTTCTTCTATTGAATCAGAACGACGAAGTAATTTTTGCCTTTTAGCAGTGTCCACAATTCGTTCATCAATTCCTATTTCAACCTCTCCCATTTCAATTATATCTCCATTGAAGAAGTTTATTTTTAATAAAGCTGTTGCCCCATTATCTGCTACTTGAATTATCTGTGCTAAATTTACACAACCTCTTTTTAGATGAAAATCAAGGTCATTTTGTTGATGTTTATCTCTAAGCTTAACCTTAATTATTTTTTCATTTTGAATAAAATTATATTCATAATTTGAATCTGATTTATTGAGATGAAACAAATAATTTGTAACTTCTAAATTAGAAGTTTTACAAACCACCCATAGATTAAATTGGATAGAGGAGTTTATATTTTCTAGATTCATTTAGACTTTTCCATAATAATACATTTGACTAATCGTGGTTCATCTCCTTCTGCATATAACCAAAAACCTGTATTAATAGCTGAAATTGGCAATTGGATTTGAGATATGCATCTTTCAAAATTACCTGCATTCTCGCTGGAAAGAGCAACAAATATATCTAAATTACAAGTTTCTGATTTTGTGATAAAAATATGTTGTTCATTCAAAACTATTTTAAGGATCAGGTTATCACTACTTGTGATTGAAAAGGGTTTAAAAAGCCGTTCATTTAGAGTTAAAGATAAATTTGCTGTTGGAATTTCGTG
>JBNMNM010000201.1:0-5690 GCA_051275585.1 bacterium
ACCACAACAATCTAAAGATATTTTAGAAAACCCAATTTATCAGCAGTTCAGTCAAAATTTTGGTGGTGGACAAGAATATGGTGGAATGAGTCGTCTTTACCAAATTAATCAAGCAAATGAATACGACATCATCATCCTTGATACACCTCCTTCACAACATGCAATTGACTTTATTAATGCACCTGCTCAATTAAAAGATTTTTTTAGTCAATCAGTATTAAAATTTTTCCTACCTGAAGAAAATGACCGTAGTGCTGCGGCACAAATCATTAGTAAAGGAAGTGGATTTGCTTTAAAAGTTCTACAAAAATTAACAGGTTCAAATTTCATTGAAGATTTATCTAGTTTTCTATCTAATTTTCAAGGAATGTATGAAGCCTTCAGAAAACAATCAGATCATGTTTCAGCTCTTTTAGAAGATTCTCTTACAGGATTTTTAATTATTAGTGGTGCTGAAAAGCCTCAACTTCTTGATTCTTCAATTTTATATCAAAAACTTTCACAAATGAATCTTCCATTTCGAGGACTCATTGTAAATAAAAGTACTCCTCCAAGAGAAATAGAAGTTGCATCTACATCCCTACCATTAAACATACAAAAAAGAGTTAATGAACTTTTTGAGCAATATAAACAACAAATAAATTATGAAGATCAGATTATTAATGAATTAGTTCAACAATTCAAAAAACCTGCTTTTGTTCAAAAAGTATCTTCTTTGTCTCACGATGTTTATAATGTAGAAACGCTATTACAGTTTAGCCATTACTTAACAAATCCGATTTCTTATAAAACAATCTAAAACAAATCACTCTGTTTATTTATGGCTAATTCATTCACAGGCCGTTTCCAGAAAATGGGAACTCAATATAATCCTGAAACATCGGAAGTGTCTTATCATCTAAATTTAGATGGAGAAGATGTTCTATCACTGAATGAATTATTAGGGCAGACCATTCAAATTGAATTTCTTAACCAAATTTTTTGCTCAAACTGTAACGTACAAGTAAAAAAAACCTATGGTGGAGCCTATTGTTATCCATGTTTTAGTCAATTAGCTAATGCAGATCTATGTTTCATGCAACCACACCGATGCCATCATCATTTAGGCACATGTAGAAGTAACGAATTTGCAGAAGCATATTGCTTTCAACCTCATATTCTTTATCTTGCAAAGAGCAGTCATATTAAGATAGGCATTACCAAACAAGGAAAACAGATTGCTCGTTGGATGGATCAGGGGGCTAGTGAGGCAAAAATAATAGGAGTATTTCCAGACCGATTTCAAGTAGGAGCCGCAGAGAGTGCGATATCAAAGCATTTAAGTGATAGAACAAATTGGCGGAAGATGTTACAAGGGGAATTAATTGATGCAAACTTTGAGGAACCTTTTCAAAAAATTCTTGAAATTTTAGATCCTGCACAAAAAGAATTTTTAAATTATGATGAAAAAAGCTATCAATTTATTTATCCACAAATAGCGTCACAAAAAAAAATTGTTTCAAAAAAATTAGATAAAAACCCATCTTTCAAACAACAACTACTTGGAATTAAAGGTCAATATCTAATTCTTGATAGCCATGTATTTAATGTAAGATCCCATACAGGCTATCAAATTCGCTTTACAACTTTCGAATAAAATCTTTATTGAATAAAAAAACTATAAAAGAGTGCTTGTCTGATTGGTTGTAAATCATTTGGATCAAATTTTCTTCTTTGCTCTGATGTAAACATTTGTTGATTCAATCCAACCAGTAGTTGTTTTTTTAAAAGTAATTTTCCATAGTTTGTTGATAGCTTATCAGCATCTTGTACTCGTAAAATACGTAAAACTATATCATTTGCAATTGGAAGTCTCTTAATTAAATAAGGAAACATTGACTTACTTTTTATTGCAAATGCTAGTTTAATTTTTAATCTATTCGTGCGTTTTCCTTTTCGTAAAAGAACCGTATAGTCTAAAGGAGGAGTAAGAATAGGTTTTACATTTTGATTAGTTGCAAACTCCAACTCTTCTTCAATGCTTAATTTTGAATATGGAATTGGTATTTTCTCAAGTTTTTTTAGTGGAGATCTTTTCAAAAAGAGAAAAGCACCAGTTGCTCCACCAGCTAATACGATTAAAAGTACAGCAATAATAATGATCTTTTTTTTCGATGAACCACCTTCTTCCAGTTCTTCATCGTCATCAGTTTCATTTTCATTTGCGGCTAGTTCTTCTTCGCTCATAAGTACTCCAAATAAATATAAATTTTAATACCCTACATCTTGATTCTTACTTTTAGACCTAAGAAACATTGGTAAGAATTAATGATTTTGTTAAATACGAAACTAGACCCAGCTCAGGCAGATGGATAAGTCCTCTACGGAACAATCACCACAATTATCGATACTAAAAGAGATCAGTAATATCTTAACAAGATCGCATGACCACCAAGAAATTTTAAATAATGTGGTTACTCTTGTTTCGAGACGATTTCAAACTCAAGTTTGTTCATTATACTTACTTGATGATTCTGGGAAGACACTCAGCCTAAAAGCTAGTGTCGGTTTAAACCAGACTTCCGTAGAAAATATTACGATGTCTCTAGATGAAGGTTTAACTGGTCTAGTCTTCACTTCTGGAAAACCTGTTTCGGAAAAATATGCATCGAAACACCCAAAATTTAAATTTTTTCCAAAATCAGGGGAAGAAAAGTACTCTTCCTTTCTAGGCGTTCCCTTAATAGCAAGAAGGAAACCAATTGGAGTTCTTGTTATTCAAACAGTTCAACCCCGAGGCTTTCAAGCTGATGATATTAGTGCTCTAGTCACAATTGCTTCTCAGCTATCAGGCGTTGTTCAAAATGCAGAATTACTTTTTTATATTCAACAGAAAAAACAAGAAACTCAGGCATTAAAAGCAGAACTTATTGCAGCTCAACATCAGATTAACAACTTTAGCTATCCTGATGAAATTAATGACGATGATGTTGTACAAGAATATAGTGAACATGAAAATGATATTAAAAAAGATCAAATTATCACTGGAATTTCAGCTTCTCCAGGGATTGGAATTGGAAATGCAGTTATTTTAGAGGATAATATCAGTTTTGATTTTATTACTGAGTCTCTTATTGATAATGTTCTAGAAGAAAAAAAACGATTTATAGGGGCACTTGATAAGTCAATTGAACAAGTTTCAGAAATTAAAAAAAGAGTAACTGAAACTCTTTCAGAAGAAGATAGTGCTATTTTTCATGCTCATTTAATGATTTTAGAGGATGGAGCACTTAATAAAAAGATTTCTGAATTAATTCAAAAAAACTTTTCTGCTGAATGGGCTCTTAAATTAGTTATTAATCAATATGTTGATGCATACTCAAAAATTCAAGATCCATACTTACGAGAAAGAGCAACAGATGTTCTTGATATTGGACATCGTATTTTAGGAAATTTATTAGGCGTTAAAAGTATCGCTGAAACTACAGCTTTAGAAAAAAAATCGATCATTATTGCTGATGATATTACTCCCTCTCAAATGGTCACTCTTGACCTTGATAAAGTTAGTGGTTTTGTAATTGCTGGCGGTGGTAAAACTTCCCATTGTTCTATTTTAGCAAAGTCCTTTAATATTCCTGCGGTCGTAGGTTTAGGTTCGCAAATTCGAAAAATCAAGAAAAAGGATCTAATCATTTTAGATGGACATGAGGCAATTGTCCTTGTTAACCCAAATCTTCAAGTAAAAGGAGAATATCAAAATTTACTTGAACAACACCTCATTTATCAAAGTGAACTCGAATTATTAAAGAATTTCCCTTCCATTACAAAGAACAAAGAGGAATTCTTTTTATTTTCAAATGTAGGATTAAAAAAAGATATTGAGCTTTCAAATCGCTATGGTGCCGCTGGTATTGGACTGTATCGATCTGAATTTTATTTTTTCTCAAAAAGTTATCTTCCTACAGAAGAAGAACAAACAGAAATGTATTCCTATGTTCTGAAACAGATGAAAGGAAAACCTACAACAATTCGAACTCTTGATCTTGGTGGAGATAAGTTTTTACCCTACCTACAAGTTCCAAAAGAACAAAATCCATTTTTGGGATGGCGATCAATTCGAATTAGTTTAGGAATGTTAGGAATGTTTCGTAGTCAACTAAGGGCATTGCTTCGTGCAAGCGTTCATGGAAATTTATCAATTCTATTTCCTATGATTTCAGGAATGCAGGAATTACGTCAGGCTTTGAGCCTTATCCAAGAAGAAAAAGAAAATCTTCTACGAGAAGGATATCAAGTGGATCCAAACATCTCTCTTGGAATCATGATTGAGGTTCCATCTGCCGCAAGATTGGCAAGCAAGTTGATTCAAGAAGTTGATTTTTTCAGTATTGGAACCAATGATCTTACACAATATACTTTAGCCGTTGATAGGAATAACCAAAAGGTCGCAAACTTGTATGACAGTTTGCATCCTGCTGTATTGTATCAAATTGCAGATGTTGTAAAAGCTGCTAACGATGCAAATAAACCTGTGAGTATCTGCGGAGAAATGGCAAGTGATATCCAAGCAATTTTGCCACTAGCTGGGCTGGGAATTAGAAGGTTATCTCTTAACCCTAGTCATATTCCAATAGCAAAAGAAGTTATTCGGAAAATCAATACTGATGATGTTAAAAAACTGACTGCGGACTTAATTGAAATGGACACTCCTCAGGAAATTCGAAATTCTATTCAAATTTATTTAGACCACCTAAATAAAAAATAGGACTTACATAGTCCTGTTTTTAAAATCTGATCAATAAAAGAATAAAGCCTTAAACGACCTTATTGTCGTCTTGACGATACGCTGTTTTTACTTTAACTAATACCGCATAATCTTGAGGCGTTGACTCACATAATAACCTTAAGTACCTTGGGACAGGATTTTATGATTAAAATTAAAAAAGGTTTAGACCTTCCAATCGATGGTACTCCTGAGCAAAAAATTTATGATGGCCCTGAAATTAAGCAGGTTGCTGTTCTCGGAGTTGATTACATTGGAATGCGTCCAACCATGAAAGTACAAGTTGGAGATAAAGTCAAACTTGGTGATCTACTTTTTATTGATAAGAAAACACCTGGAGTAAAGTACACATCCCCTGCTTCTGGGACTGTTGCAGAAATTAACCGTGGGGAAAAAAGAGCACTACAATCAGTAGTAATTGATGTTGATTATTCAAGTAGTGATTCTGTTGAATTTAATGCATATTCAAGTGCAGCATTAGAGTCAATTGATGTTGCAGATGCAAAACGAAACTTGATTGATTCAGGTTTGTGGGCATCTTTCAGGACTCGACCATTTAGTAAAACACCTGCTCCTGAGAGTACTCCAAATTCAATTTTTGTTACTGCAATGGATTCAAATCCTCTTGCAGCAGATGCAAAAATTATCATTACAGAAAATAAAACGGCATTTAAAGACGGCTTAAAACTTATTTCTAGACTAACTACTGGAAAAATTTTTATTTGCTCAGAACCAAATGCAAGTATTCCTGGAAATGACATTGGAAATGCGGTTTTTGAAACATTTTCAGGACCACATCCTGCTGGATTAGCTGGTACTCATATTCACCACCTTGACCCTGTTAGTGCAACAAAAACAGTTTGGAGCATTAACTATCAAGATGTCATTGCAATTGGAAAACTATTCACAACAGGAAAAATTTTTGTTG
>JBNMNM010000202.1:0-5688 GCA_051275585.1 bacterium
TTCCAACAATATTTGTGCTTCAATACTGTTTAGTATTCTAGAATAAGCGAATATCAGGGTAAGGTACTTTAATATATTTTCCGTCTTGATTGCATTCAACAGTAACCATGATTTTTCCAATTGAATGGAGGCTGGTTAATGGAATATTGCATGAAACAAAGTCTTGTTCGTTACTTTCATATTCTTGTTCAAACAGAAGTGTATTTTCACCTTCTGGAGAGATTCCATGTACAATTACTTTTTTGATAATTAGTGTTTCAATTCCACCAACTTCGAGGTGAACGGTACTACTTGGAACATTGAGAAATACTTGTAAGTTTTGTTGGATTTCTTGAATTAATGGAGAGAATTCCCATAGGAATTGATTGTTTTCTTTTTGATGGGTATGTGCAAATGCAACATCTTGATCTTTTGCTTTTTGCGACACTTTTTTGTGGATTTCTTGAAGTTTTTTGTTTTCGAGGTGTGCATATGGGTTTTGACTGTGATTCTTTGAAAAACTTGTTAACCAATTGATAAATGGTTCACTATATAGTGTTTGTTTTTGACTTGTCGTTTTTTCAATACATTCTAGCAGTGGTTGTAAAGGCATCAGCAAGGTTTGTAATTGCTCTGAAAAATGCCGTTCTAATTTTTGATACTTGGCTCTACTCTCAATATTTGAAACAATTTCTTCTCCTAAACACAACAACTCGTTAGTTGGTGCTTCTGCAATTTGCCCTAACAGTTGATATTCTTCAAATAAATGTAAAATATCTTTTACTGCATCTTTGTTTATAGAACCGACCTTTTGCTTTAATTCTGTATTGGTTATGGTCAGTGAGTTCCATAAGGAAACAAAAGCATGATCTTGCAAACTCCATACTTCAGGATGTAGTACAATGTCATTTTCGGCCGCATACCAGAGTTCATCCATCTGATCTGTGATTGTTAGCCCCACCACATAACCTTGAGCCTCATTAATTTGTACAATCAAAACAGACTTATTCCGAAAAAAACCTGCATGTTCTTTGACCATCCAAATATCACCAATAACAGGATTTATGGATGTTCTTTGATTATGATTGTTTTGAATTTGCTTCTGAACTGTATTTGATAGATGTGGAAACTGCTGTAAAAATCCTGAGGACAAATTTTTGATCAAATCAGAATCATCCTGTTCTTGCTCTTTTTTAGTAAATAGTTCCCTTGCTTTCTCATGATCCTTGAAATATTGATCAAACCACATTTTCCAGTCTGCGGTTTGATAAGCGGTTTTTTCCGCATACATCAAGATGTCACCCTGAGTTGGGTTCGTCGCAAAATGATGTATTTCTTCAGGTGTCTTTAAGGGCGAAGACATTTTTACAGTAGTTGTTTTCATGTCGGGTTACGGTGTTTTTATGGTTGGCTGTTGTCTAAAATGGATGATCTCATATCTTTCTATAAGTTAAAATTGTACTTATTTTTTAGTTGAACTGAATATTGCTCATTTAAGTGTTCAAACACACAGTCTCTTAATTCAACCATAACAAGCTCTGGAATATTCTCCATTGTTTGATCTTGATCGTCCAATTCAGAACTAAACAATACATAAAACTCTTTGATTAAATCTTTTTGTTTTTCATAAAGAGTAGTTTGTTTTCCAAAGTCTTGAGTTGCTTCTAAAATCTGTTTCGGTTTTTTATCATAATGAAAGAACAATAAAAAGAGCTGTTGATCTTCAGAGGACCACATTCTTTCTAAACGAAGAATGAGGTTTTTAATCATCTCTTTTTTCTCAATTTCAGGAAGATCTTCTTTTCCAGAAATAAAACTTTCATAATCTCGGTCTTCCTGATCATGTGAACTTACCAAATCATTAAGAAACGTAGTTTCTTCTTTTGGTAAAATCCCAACCTTACTTTTAATAATTAAAAATAGTTGTTGAATCGAAAGTGGGATTTGAATTGCACAGAATACTTGTAGAATAAGATTCTTTAAATTTTTTGAATCAATTAAAGGATCTCGTTTCTTCTCTGCATTGTGATAGACCTGTCGCTCAATAGGAAGAATTTGACAGCAAAGATCTTTTAACTCACTCGGAGAGTAAGGCTGAATATTTTCAAACTGAGGCTCTGTAAATAAAATTGAGGTTTTTAAAACTTCACTGTTTGAGAAAATTAACTCATTTTCAATAAGATTATGTAAGCAATCTTTAACTTTATTATAAAGAAAGCTTTCTTCATCTTCCTTATGATGAAAATCACCTGTTTTTTGAGCCATTGATTCACGATAAGCTCGATAAAGAAAATTTTTCAAACTTTGTGTCATTACCCGACAAAACTCAGGATGTGATCGAGTTGTGTAAAAATTAACAATTTTTGGCCAACCTCCTGTATAACCGCTTGTCATAAACTCGGCTAAAACAGATTGTAAATTCATTACAATATCTTCTCTAGAAAGATGAGACTTAAAAGAATCAAGGCCTAGGTAAAAGCAAATTCCTTCAATTTCTGGAGAAGTTTTTTTTCTCCATTGTTTCTGAAGGATAGAGAATAAAACAGTAAAAATTTCCTGATCCATAAAGTTACTTTTAAAGTTGAGTTTTTTTCGCTAAGAAATAGAACTCGTTCAATCTAAGAAAGTGTAAACTTTCAATGAAATATAAAATTTAGTTATTATTTGATGAATCTTCAAGAATTTGAATTAGCTAGAAAGTATGGACAACAACAATGGTTTGAAAACTGTTTTCAAAATCATCGTTCGTACTGCGAGTTGTCGAAATGGAACCAATCAAAACGTGCTTATTCTTCACGTTTAGATAGTTTCTATCAAGAGCAAGGAGTGTTATCTGTATTTCTAAAAGATGAACATGGTGTTGTACTACGTCCGCACTTTGATCAAACTTCAATGATCCATCAGAGGCCAGCTCTTGCACAACAAGTAATTCTTGATATTTCTAAATGGTTGCGAGAACGAAACCAATTATTGTCAGAGTTTGAATATCAAGCAGACCATTTTAACTTAATTCATGGTCTTGGAGAGGTTTTATTTCAAGATGCAATTGCAGGCCGTTCTATGGACTTGCCTATTGCGTTAGCTTTTTTAAGTAAAGAATTTTCTTTAAATTCAAAAGAGTTATGGGCTGCTACAGGGAAATTAGAGTGGAGTCAGCCACAGCTTGCAGTTCAAGAAGTATTAGGGTTGACACGAAAAATTAATGCATTTTTTCGTGAGTTTCCAGAGACAAAAATTTTAATTCCTTATAGCAATGCTGCGTTACAAATTCAGAAACAAAATCCAGAACAGATATTTTTAGTTCGAACTTTTTCTGAAGCTGTAGAGTTAGTGTTTGGTCAAGAACAACTTGAACTTGGATTTCAAAAGAAACAAAAAGAAAAAAACTTTCGAAATCCAATGATTATTTGGAAAGAGCTTTGTAATCGAAATGAATATTGGAGACTACATCCACGAGAAGCGTTATCACGTTGGAAAATAGCAGAAAATAGTGTTCTTGACTCTAAAACATTGTCTAGAGAGGCAAATGCATATCGAGTTGCGGCCTATGTTTTTTATGCAACATCATTAGGAAAAGATCTTTCTATTATTGAGAATGACTTTGAAGTCGCAAAAAGTTACCTGAGAAATCGTGGCTCTGTTGAGTTGAGTAATCGTCTAGAAAAATTAAGAGATATTAATGTCTCTTTAGATCAGCGACTAGATTATAGTTTTTTAGAACAAGAAGTTCTTGAAGGAGAAGATGTAGATTCATTATGTTTTGAAGATTATGCTCGGCTTGGTTGGTGGGCGATGTTAGTTGCAAAAACAAAAGAAAAAATAATTTCGCAAAGAGAGTGGTTACAACGTTCAGAAAAATTATTTCAATACTCTTCAGAAGTTTTTGATCTTGATGGAATTGAACCTTGTCGAAAAGCACAGATTTATAATCATTTTGCTGAATTATACTTACTCAAAAAAGATGCTAATCAAGCAAAAGAATATTATTCAAAGTCAAAAATCTTATTTCAGAATTTTTCGAATGCAGACCTATATCGACAAAACCAACCTTATTGGGATTTTTTGCAAATTAAAATTCTTCGTTTAGAAGGAAAACACCAAGAGGTTTTACAGTTTCCTTTTCGGGATACATTACAAGATTCTCATCAAGGATTTTTAAAAACAGAACAACTTCGCTCAATGGTTATTGAAGGTATTTCAGTAAAAGAATTAAAAATTCAAGCTGATAAAATTCAAGAATTAATAGCAGGTGAGGAGACTTCATTAATTCGTCATATTTTAAGTTGGATTCCTCAAATTGAAATTTTGCCTCTGTTAACAACACCAGAACAACACTATATTTTGCGAAATATGCTGAACACTTTGAAATCATGTACAGGTGATTTTTATTTACTTCAAAAGTGGAGAGAGTTAGCAGAATCGGCATTGCATGATGTGGTTGTTATTCAGGCAAAAGAACTACGAAAAATATTTTTAATTTTAATGCCATACAATTACGATGTTTTTTTCTGAAAAAAGAAAATCATTCTTTCTTAGGATAGAATATCTTATTTGAAACCAACCTAAAAAAGGTAATTATGGCAAAACAATCAAAAACCTTCGATAAGGTTCGACTTGGACTCGAATATGCCGAGCTAATGAAGAATCGTTATCGAGAAAAAGTAAAACCAAGTAAAAAAAAATATTCAAAGAAAGATCGAAAAAATAACAAAATGAAAATCTAGAATATAAATATTCTTATATTGATAAAGAGGAATAATGTTTTTAAAATATGTAGAAATGGCTTTTTTAAAAGCCATTTTTTTTACCCTTGATTTTGTCACTCTTATTAGCCGTGAACTAATATAATTATTAATTTATCTGTATTTAAAGGGACTAGTCATGATTCATGTAAGTTTTTTAAAATATGTGCTTTTTACGGAACAGATACCTATGTCTGTTCCTATCCTAAATTTGTTTTCACTATAGAAGATCTAGCCTTACTTTCTCCTTCCATTCAAACCCAGTTTTCTTGAACCATATCAAAATTCTTAAAATATTATTTTCAGTATAAAACTTTTATGTTAACAGTTCATAAAAGATTATTTTTTAAAAATATTTCTTAGGGGTGGAAATAATAAATATATGGAAGAAGAAAAGCATTTTTTGCTTCATCAAAAATTTATTGAAGTTGCAAAGCAAAACTCAAAAAAAATTGCTATTTTTGATCAAACATTAAAACGAAAATTTACCTATAAAGAGACCTTAATTGCATCTTTGATGTTAGCAAAAAGATTTCGAGAGGTTGAAAACTCCTTTGTTGGAATTCTTTTACCAACATCTGCTGCATGTATTTTTTCAATGTTGGGTACGTTAATGGCTGGAAAAACTCCAGTGATGATTAACTACTCAACTGGTGCAGCACAAAATTCTCAGTATGCACAAAAAAAGTGTTCGTTCCAAACCATCATTACATCAAAAAAACTACTTGAAACAATTCAATGTCCTTTTGTTGAAGGAATGATCTTTATTGAAGATTTAATGGAAGATATTTCAACAACTGAACGAGCAAAAGCAGCCTTTCTTTCAGGACTTCCTAAAAAGCTAATTTATTCTAAAATTGGTTTAGGTGATATTGAAAATACAGCACTAATTCTCTTTACTAGTGGTAGTGAGAGTGAACCAAAGGCTGTGGAGTTAAGTCATAAAAATATTAGTTCAAATGTAATT
>JBNMNM010000203.1:0-5688 GCA_051275585.1 bacterium
AGGGAAGATTTATTGTAGAATGCTCTTCCGATGAGAATTGAAAGAACATTTTTTTTGCGAAGTTTTAGAAGGAGTTCAGAGTAGAATTATCCTTTTTGTGTTTCTAATTGTAGAGCAACCTTTTTATCCCGAATTGAGCCTATCACCAAACGTATGGCGAATATGGCAAGTGCTCCAATTCCAAGACTAAAAATGATATCACCAGGTACTCGCATCCAAACAAATGTTTCTACCAAGTTAGAATGTAGAAGATCTGCCGAACGAGCATACCATACTCCTGTTTTAACACTAGCCCAAGTTTGGATCAGTCCAATAGGTAGTAATGACAGCAGTGACATTGCAGCAAGTCCGATATTTAATCCCCAGAAACTATATTTTAATAGGGTATCACTCCAAGCATCTGTTCTGCAAAGTCCTCGTAAACAAAAAAGTAGTAATCCAATTCCTAACATTCCATACACACCAAAGAGGGCAGTATGTCCATGAAGTGCAGTGGTATTCATTCCTTGCATGTAATAAAGAGCAATTGGTGGATTAATTAAAAATCCAAATAGTCCTGCTCCAACAAGGTTCCAGAAAGCTACCGCAATAAAAAAGAGAATCGGCCAACGATACGTAGTTACCCACGGAGAAGAATTACTTAACTTGTAATGTTCATAAGCTTCAAATCCAATAAATACTAAAGGAACAACTTCCAATGCTGAAAAAGAGGCTCCAAGAGCTAGAACTGATGTAGGTGTTCCAGTAAAGTAAAGATGATGGAATGTTCCTAAAATACCACCAAACATGAAAACTACTGTGGAAAATAAAACGGCTGTAGTTGCTGTTCCACTTCTCAATAATCCCATTCGTGTCAAGAGTAATGCAATCACAGAGGTAGCGAATACTTCAAAGAATCCTTCTACCCATAGATGAATTACCCACCATCGCCAGTATTCAACCATCGCAAGATTCGTGTGTTTTCCCCACATTAATCCAGCACCATAAAAGAGGCCGATTGCTACAGAGGAAAGAAACAGCATCACGATAATTTGTTTGTTATCTTCTTTTCTTAGAAGAGCTGGTAATAATGCTCTTGTTACTAACACAACCCAAAGTATCAATCCGATAAAGAGGGAAATCTGCCAGAAACGTCCAAGATCAACTAATTCATAACCTTGATGACCAAACCAGAAGTTAGTATCTAGATCAAGTTTTTGTTGTACTCCAAGCCATTCTCCACCAAGAGAACCTACAACAATAATCAGAAGACAAACCCAAAGAAAGTTTACTCCCCATTTTTGAAGCGGAGGTTCATAACCCGAAATGATAGGAGCAATATAGAGTCCAGCCGCTAACCAAGCCGTTGCAATCCAGAAGATTCCAATCTGTGTATGCCATGTTCGAGTCACTGCATAAGGTAAATACTCAGCAAGAGGAAATCCATAAAATCCTTGTCCCTCTACACTGTAATGAGCAGTAATCGCACCTAGTCCAACTTGCACTACCATCAAAGCAATTACAGTCCAAAAATATTTGGCTGTTGCCCTCATCGAGGGTGTAATTTTTATTGAAAGTAAAGGATCAGTTTTTGGTGTTTCTGCATGTTTTTCTTTTCCATGATTTACAGCGTAATACCATCCTAACAGCCCAATTCCAGCAAGAAGAAATAACACACTTAAAATTGACCACATAAAGGTGGCAGGTGTCGGTTTATTTCCTACTAGTGATTCCGCAGGCCAGTTATTGGTATAACTGATTTCTGAATCAGGACGATTGGTTACTGTACTCCAAGCTGTCCAGAAAAAGAATGTTGTCATCAACTTTCTTTTGTTTAGATCAGGGATTGCATTATTTGCAATTGCATAATTTGATCTAAGTGGCTGTAGAGCTAAATTGTTACCAAAAAGATCAATATAATGTTGAGCAACTTGTTTGATCACTTTTTTACGATCTTCAGAAATCGTAATGTTTCCTGTTGCTTTGTTATATGTGTTCTTTCGAAGTTCTTCCTGTAATTTAGCTCGAAGACTTCCTTGCTCTGGTTTTCCTAAATCTTTATATAATTTTTGATATCCCTTTTTAGCCCAGAGATTCAACATTCCTACTGCTTCTCGATGTAACCAATCAGCAGACCAATCAGGAGCAACATAACCACCATGTCCCCAAATCGAACCAACTTGTTGACCACCCATTGATTGCCAAACCTGTTTTCCTGTCTGAATATCACTTTCTGTAAATAGGATTTCTCCTTTCACCGTTACAACTTGCTTAGGAATTGGAGGAGCTTTTTTATATATTTCCACTCCCATCAATCCTAACACTGTAAAGGAACCAAAAAATGTAAGAATCAAAAACAACCATAAACGACGATTTTTTGACATTTTTCTCATCAATAAAAGGGTTCACTACAACAAAAATAAAATTTGAATTAGCTCTTATATAGCAGTTACTATACCACTAACGTAATATACTGTATTTACAGGTTAATATTATATATATCCCATAAAAAATAATAGATCTCCTTAAAATGTTGTCAAAAAGACTTCCTAACTTTAAAGAAATTATTGGCAAATTGATATTATCATAGTTCTTTAATCCCTTTATAATAAGCTCTAGAACTAGAAAACTGTTTATTGATTGAATTTTTTAAGGAGGTGCATTATTGTTGTCTAAAAAACAACAACTATATCATTTTGACAACAAACTATGATTCTATCTCCTGAAACTCTGGATTCTCTTCTAGAAATTGCTTTGGATCTTTCTGCAAGTCTTTCTGGCAACACTCGTTATCAAAGACTGATAGAGGCAATTCGAAAGATTGTTCCCTCAGATGCTTCTGCTATACTTCGTTATGACAATGGAGTTTTAATTCCAGTGGCAATTGATGGTTTATCTCCAGAAATTTTGGGAAAACGTTTTTATCCAAATGAACATCCTCGCCTTAAAAGCATTCTTGAATCTAGAGTACCCATTAGTTTTCCTGCGGATGATCCTCGACCTGATCCTTATGATGGATTGGTTGATTTTGATCATTCGAGAAAAATGCCTGTGCATTCTTGTATGGGATGTAGTCTTTATATGGGAGATTCCCTAGTTGGTGTATTGACACTTGATGCTTTAAAACTTGGTGTTTTTGATCAGGTTGATAAAAGTAAATTTGCGACATTTGCTAAACTTGCAGCGGCTACAATCAGAACAGCACACATCATTGATTCGTTAGAAGAAATGGCTGAGCATCGTAGTAAAATCAACAGAGAACTGGTTGATGAAGCCTTAAAACGTAGTGGGGATTTAAAAGGAAAAAGTGATGCAATGCTTCAACTAATCAATGAAGTAAATATGGTTGCTCAATCAGATTTATCGGTTTTGATTACAGGAGATACAGGAGTTGGTAAGGAGTTAGTCGCACGAACACTTCATGCACAATCGTTAAGACAACAACAGCCTCTAGTCTATATCAATTGTGCGGCACTACCCGAAACTTTGGCAGAAAGTGAACTATTCGGACATGTCAAAGGTTCCTTTACTGGTGCTACTCGTAATCGTGCAGGAAAGTTTGAGTTGGCCGATCGAGGAACTTTATTTCTAGATGAAATTGGAGAATTGCCTTTATCCATTCAGGCGAAGCTTTTGAGGGTTTTGCAATCTGGAGAAGTCCAAAGAGTCGGAGGAGATAAAAACCTAATGGTGGATGTAAGAATCCTTGCGGCAACCAATCGTCATTTGGATGAAGAAGTAAAAGAGGGTCGATTCCGTTCTGATTTATATCATCGTCTGAGTGTTTATCCGATTCATGTTCCACCTTTACGAGAGCGAGATGGAGATATTCCTATCCTAGCAAATCATTTTATTAAACAATCTAAAATCAAACTTGGATGCAAAGAAATTCGCCTGACAAAGGAGGCATTACAAATCTTAGAACAATATAAATGGCCTGGAAATATAAGAGAATTCGAACATGTCTTAATCAGAGCAGCCTTACGAGCTGGACAAGGAAATCCTCAAGGAATCGTAATTATTGATCAATCACATTTAGGAATGTTACAAAATAATGGAAAATCAGAAAACACAAATCAAAACAACAAAGATATTACAATTTCACTAAAAGAGGCTGTTGAACAAACACAAAAAGAATTGATTTCAAAAGAAGTAGAGTCTTGTGATGGAAACTGGTCTAAAGCCGCAGAAAACTTGCAAGTTGATCGTAGTAATTTATATCGAATGGCAAAACGACTTGGTATTAAATAAATAGCTTGTGTTATCTTCTCTGAAGAGGCTTTGCAAAATACTTTAGTATGGTTTAGAAGATGTTTAAAAAACTCTTTAATTGATTTTGAAAATACATAAAGGTCTTATTTTTAGACTGATTATAGGCATTCAAACTAAAGTTTTTTATTCTCCAAGAGGATGATTTTATTACCTATTGGAGGTTTATAAATAGCTTCTAAGTACTCATTAATAAGGAAATAAAGCTCTTCTTAACATAAGTGCCGCAGAAACAGGTTGAATGATACTATCCTGCTGAGTTTTGTCATATTCGAATAAGTTTCCTAATTCTTGAATAAATTGTGCTTCTTGAGAAGTATATTTTTCATCAATCATAACAATTTCAACAATATATCGAAAAATATGAACACAAAGCTCTGCATCAACAAAAGATTTAGAAAACTTGATTGGTTTATCATTGTCTCCTTTGAGTTGAGTTAAAACTTTTTGTTCAAAATGGATTAAACACATAATATTTTCAAAATACTTGTATTCCCGATAATCTACTTTTCCATCAATATGAATGGCTTTCCAAAGCATAAGAGCAACCCAATAACGTTGTTCCTCAGTAAGCTCCTCTAGCAGTCTTTCAGTAAATTCTTTTCTTCGTTCATATTGAACCTGTTCAATAGAGCTATCAATAGATTGAAAATCAATAGCTAATGCAATTCCTACAGCTTCAACAAAAATCAAACTATTATCAGATAAACTACCATTCTCTGATAATACCTTTAAAAGATCACGAAAAATTTTAAGGGCAATTTTCGGAGTGAAATGGATTGCCTCTATAGGGGAATCATCATATTCACTAGAAGTACTAACTTGAATTGCTGTTTCAAAAATATTTGTAACCCAATTTTTGCAGATTTCAAATTGTTTTGTGATTGCTATTTCAAGGGAGGTTTTCACACTTTCAGAAGTAACCAAGCTAGCATCAGGAAAAGCAGTAATGATGGTACTTTGTGCGGTGTCGAAAAAATCAAAGACTTTTGTTTCGCAAGCAAGTTTGATTTTTTGTTGGCTTCTAAGTTGTTTTTCTTTAGAACTAGTCATGAAACTCCATATTGTTGAGATTTAACTTTGTGATGTTCTAAGCTTTATAGCAATTCTCAACTGTACTCAAGCTTCTTGATTTAAAAGAAAAGCATAGCAAAGCTAACATAGTGATGATTTAGTATTTGAAGTGAATCCCTGAGAACTACAAAAAACTTCTTTTTATTCATTACCAATCAAGATAGTCATCCTGTTTTTGGTTTTTATTCGAAATCATGCTCTGAGTTGCAACCATTTTTGGAGTTGAAGCAGACAAAGATCTTGGATTTTTTCTAGAAGAGATAACTTTTTTTTCGACTGGAATCGTTCTTGTGACTTGTTCCTTTTCTGCAACAATTTGCAATTGCATACTTTCCTTTCCTCCGATAATGACACTGATTTCCTCTG
>JBNMNM010000204.1:0-5676 GCA_051275585.1 bacterium
GAGCAAGACCTAATTTCCGAAGGGATTACGATAGGATATCACCAAATCCACGAGTATAATAACTCTCGTCAAAATCGAAAAAGACCTGCTTTACGAAGGGATTACGACTACCTAATGAATACTTATCAATGACAATGTCGATGCTTAAATTGAAAAAGACCTGATTTCCGAAGGGATTACGACTTCTTTTGTTTTTTCACTCATTACTATTTTTTGTTTGAATCAAATCGAAAAAGACCTGATTTCCGAAGGGATTACGACTCTTGGATTTTAACACCAGTCCCAAAATGTTTAGAATCGAACGAAACCTGCTTTACGAAGGGATTACGACTGCATTGAGTTCGACCACTCGTCAAAATCGCCATACCAGCCAAATCGAACAAGACCTGATTTCCGAAGGGATTACGACCTGTTAACTTCACCAATAGCTGGAACTAGATTGTAAAAGTCACATTATCCGAGACCTGATTTCCGAAGGGATTATATGAGGGAGAGATACAGATTAATTTGCATCTCATAGTTGAAGCTTTCTTATTATGAAGAAGAGGAAACTATCCATTCAGAAGACGATATTGTCCTAATCCAAATGTTGTATTTTTTCCAACATGAAGTAGTTCTCCAAGCTTGAGCCAAGGATAGATTTTTTCTAAATCACCTTGAATTTTAAGGTGTCCAACCAAACCACCTAACTTCATGCTTGCCTGTTGACGAGATGAATATCGAGGCCACTCTTGCCATGTTAGGTTGCTTTCAACCTGCATATTAAAATCGTTTCTAAATAGTGCTTTAAATTCTTCTGTTTCATCCCAATCAGAAAAGGTATAACCAAGACTTGAAATTCGCTTGAGTAAAGAAATCCAAAAAGGTTTAAATGAAAATTGGTGTTGATATTTTCCACCTGATTTTAAACGCACTGGAGTTAGAAAAAAACAGTCTAATTCTTGTATTGGTTGTTCTTCTGAAGATAAAGATATTGTTTGTAATGCAGGTTCTACAACAAAGTTATTTGCTTCTTGAGTGAATAGTGGTTCCCATTGTTGGCCACTATTTTTTTGTTCAACAAGAGAAACTGAAAATTTACCTCGTTGTGATCTAATACCAATTCCGCTATCACCAAATTTTTGGAATGCTAGCACACATTGAGCGATAAAATCAGTACCTGTTCCCAAAAGAATCAATTCAAATTGAAGTTGATCGCCTACCTTAAACTCTTGTTGTTTAGAAACAGGCGGTCTTAGAATATAGGAATGTGGTCGATTGCGGATATGTTTTTGCTGAACTTGTTGAGGTGTTTCATTATTTTCAAAAAAGCGATAATAAGTACATTGCTGTTGGAATTTACAAATATCGCAATTTTGATGACGAACCACACAAGTAGTTTGTTTTAATTTTGCTCCTAATCCACCTCGTAAAATTGAACTTTTATACTCAGGAAGAGTTGTTTCTTCTAAAAATTGAATTTGAAAACGAAGGTGTGAATATTGGAGTTGAAACAAAATTACTCTCCTAAAATGGTTTGAATTTTTTGAATTTTTGTGGCTTGTTTTGGATTCTTTGCTTTTTTGCCTTCCCAACTACCTTCCTTGATAAAACGCTCTTTAAAATAAGAAGCTAATTTTTTTTGATCATCATCTTTAAATTGATCAAGTTGTTGCTTAAATTCTGCTTTATAAGCACTTTGATCAAGCTTTTCAAGCTTTTCGATAAGTTGTTCAACCTTAGAAAGATTATTAATCCTTTCTGCTTCATCAGCTTTCTTTTTTTCTAATTTAAGTTTGATTTCTAATTCTTTTTGTTTTTCCTCTTTTAGGTCTTGAGAATCTTGAAAGGTAAGTTTAACCCAACCAAAAGGTTCATCTGCATTTATATTGTACTTATCTCCGCTATAGCTTAATCGACGTGTTTTTGGGAATAATAAGTTATCATCATTATCTTTAGAGTATTCAGATAATTTGTATTTTCCCATTTTTGTATTTATTGTTGGATAACTTTGAAGTTCTTTTTGGGAAACTACATTTCCTGTAACTCCCTTCCAACCTGTTCCCCAGCCTAAATGAAAAATTACTTCATTTTTACTTAGTGGCATTTTTAATAATTTTTCATAAAAATTAACAACATTACTATATCCAGCAGAATTTTCAAAATTTTTGTAAAACTGAATTTCTTCTGAAATTCTTTCTTTTCCCATATCTTGTAAAACTTGAATAAAATCAGTTTTTACTTTTGTTTTTATTGCTTGGTTCCCTTGAATATGGGGATGGAAGTCGTCTAAAATTTCTGGATCTAATGTAACCCTAAATTGTTGCTCTCCTTCTGCTACAATCTCTAACGTCATCATATAGGGTTTTGGTTCAATTTTATTTTCTCCAACTAAATTGAATAACTTTGAATTTTTCCAACATACTGATGTAACAGGGCAATCTCCAATCTGAAAACCTCTCATCCAGTCTTCTTGCATTTTGCCAAATACTTGCGTTTCATCTGTATTTTGATTGTTCTGTGTTGCATATTTATAAAATAGTGTTCGGATAGCTCCTTTGATTGATGACCCAGGAATATAAGGATTATTAAATGCATCTGCTTGAAAGAGATGGAGTTCTTTTGCTGCTGATTGAATTCCTATTGAAGTCGTGAGCTTGTTAAAATCTTTACCCAAAAAATTTTTAAGGGCATTTTCTTCAATTGCTTCAATATATTGGTCAAATGACTTTTCTTGAATTACCTTTTCTTCGATTAATTCATGATTTAAAATTCTGCTTTCAACAAAATCAATTCCCTTAGAAAGAGTTTTTCCACTTCCAATATGAACAGGGCTTAATGGGATTAAGGTTACATCCCAAATTTTCTTTTTTTGTTTTGTTTTCATTATGCTTTCATCCGAATGTTAAAGGCTTTTCCATAACGATAAATGCTCATTTTCTTTTCAGGTTCATTTTGATGTAATTGTAACACCTCTGCACACTGCCCTTCTAATGGGCTAGAAAATGAAGAGCCGATTTGAAACATTTGCACTGGATTTTTTCTTAGATTCATCTTTCCAGGAAGTGTAACTGCACCTTTTCGAGTAATCAGATCATAACTTTTATGTGTACCATCGCAAATGGCTTGAATATCCGATTGATTTGGTAACAATAGACTTAATTGCAAATGAAGGCTCTTTCCTTTTGCTTCTTTGAGACTATATTTTTTTTCGTAAGTTGGAGTAAAAAAACCATGTCCTGTGCTGCGATCAGCTCCAATTCCAGTATCTCCAAGAATATTAATGATTGTGGTTAATTTCTTCTTAATTTTTGGATCATCACACTGAAGTAGAAAAAATAATCCCCCTGATTGGTAATATTGTTTAGCAAAATACCAAATTTGAGTATCCTGTGAACCACTTCGAGACACACTAATTCTAGGAACTTCTTTCGTTTTAACCTGATCTTGAAGTTTTGATGATTCTGGTTCTTTTGAATCTTGATAAAACATGGTGAAGTCTTCAGGTTGCAGTAAATAAGCTCCACCTGTTTTAACATAGTTTAAATTATGTTTAATCTGTTTAGAAAATCCGTCTTTGCCTTCTTGTAAATAAATTTCAAAAAGTCTTTTAGAAAAAAAACGTTTTTTCTTTAATGCTTTTCTTGTCTTAGAATTGTCCTCATCTAACTCTGATAGAACTTTATCAAAAGCACCTATTGGAATTGGATAAAACTCAATACTTTGCTTCTTATGCTCGAACCAAGGAAAGCAAGAAGATACAGAAAATGAAGGATTCGTAAAAAATTCTTTCTGAAGATCTTCTGGGTATACCTGTGCCCAAATACTTACAATTGCTCCAAAAAGTGCATCAGAGTGAAAAGTTTGATCAACATTCTCTTGTCCAATTCCATCAACTCCAATGTGAAGTGGAGTATGAAAATTTAGTTTAACTTGCCAGCAATTCATCGATCCTCAAAATAAAATAATGAAAAAAAAATGATGAATTAAAGGGAAAGTTTGTTATTCATTTGAGCTAATTCTTCTTGTAAAATTCGTGGTTCAGGCTTTTCTTGTTGGTATTCTTTAATTCCTTTTGCTTTGACGGATTCAACTTGAAACTTGATTTGTCCATAACCACGAGTTCCACTTCCACCTAAATAATCTTCTTGAAGAATTTCCATTCCTTCCGTCAATTTATTTAAAAATGTAGTCCGATCATCATTTTCATAAAGAGTAAGAATCATTTCAAATTGGAAGTTTGAACCTGCTGGAACTCTTTCAAGCTGCCGAGGTACTGCTTGTGCTGAAAATCGATCTAAAACTACCTCTGTTTTTACTTCTGTATAGAGCATGTCAGTATTACGAGCGTTAGCTAGTTTTTCTTCAGATTCATCTGTAAAACTGGCATCACGAACAATCAACCTTGTAGGACAGGGTTGATCTTGAGCTTCTGCACTGATTCCAAAAAGTTGAGTAATTGTTTCATTTGTATCAGAACAAACTTTTCCTTCTTTTGATAATCCATAAAGAAGTTCAAGCAAACTTCTCATTTTCCCTTTTAAGGATGATCCAGGAATATAAGGTTGGTTTGTTAAAGGGTTCCGAATTACAATGGAATCAGCACCACCAATAGCAAGTCCAATAGAAGAACCACCAATATGTAATCCTGTAATAGTTTGAATTTTTCCTTGAATAAAAACTTTTTCTTTGATTTTCATTATATTAACTTTGGTTAAATAGTTTATTTTTTAGCGTAAAGTTTGTGGTATGCGAGAATAGCTTCGTAATAATCGCAAAAACGGAAAAAACAATCTTTAAATACAGTTTCGTTTATTTTAAATTATACAGCTTGGAATGCTTTTAAAATTTCATCTTTAAATTGATTAATAATAGGATTTTCTTTCTTTCCACTTTGTCTTTTTAATGTATAAACAAAGCGAGGTTTTAAAATAAGAAAAGCATTTGCAAAACTGGTATTATCCATAGTTTCAACTTTCATCTGAATCTGTTTGATATGATCGAAAAAATTTCGTACTACAGAAGATGATAGTTGATCGGCTCTTTTCCCAACAGCTTCTGCATGTTGAATTGTTTCAGGAGCAAATCCTTTGTGAATCCATTCTGTTTTGAAGGATGTATTCCTGTTCATTGGTTCCTTTTTTATAGTGTGTGATGATTCTTCAGGTTTTTGTTTTTTCTTAACCTGAACCTTGGGTTGATTTGGCATGTTATGCTCCCTTTTTGTTATTTGATTTTGCCCGAGTGAGGTACGCAGACCAACGAGCAATCAATCCTAAAATTTCAATATTTCGGTACTCAATACCATGAGTGTTATTTTGCTGTGTTCCTGTAATAAAGTCTTTCCACTCTTCTTTTTGTTGATCACTTAATCCATCCATTCGAGTGATTGTATAAACTGATCTCCAAACCCAACGATCGGCTTCAACTTGTTCATGAAGACTGTAACCTCTGGCTTTTGTTTCAAGTGATTTATTCCAAAGGTTAGAAATCTCAACAAGACGTTGTATTAGAGGTGTTCGTATCTTTTTTTCTAACTTAATAATCTCTTCAACTTTAGGTAAAATTTTGTTTTCAAAAAGTTTCCAAGAACAGGTAAAATCCAGAAAAGTAACAGCATTTTTTTCATGAGTTTTGGTTTTTTCTAATTCTTCTAACTCTTTTTCTGATAAATTCTGTTTCTTTGTTGGAGACCAG
>JBNMNM010000205.1:0-5660 GCA_051275585.1 bacterium
TCTATTTAACTCTCAAATGATTGCAACAAATCTTCGGTTAGAAAGAAAAATTGTGTCCAGATATGATACTTTTCATTCTTTATATGACATTTCTCAAAAATTAACTCGTCTTCACTTAGAAGAAATTTACCAATCAATTCCTGAAATTATTGGCAAATATTTTGGATCAGAAAAAGCTTCATTCTATAAATTTGAAGATCGAAATATGTTAGTTCTAAAAAATTCCATAGGTTGGAAGGATAATCATGAGTTTGAAGAAAAATTTGATTTAATTCACATGTTGACATTAAATATCAGATTCTTGAAAGAGGTAACTGTTTTAGGCCCTGTAGAATTAGAAGAGTTAAATATTCCCGCTTATTTTGTTGTTGCACTTGTATCAAAAAGTGACCATGAACTTTTTGGAATGATTAAAATTGAAAAAACAAGTGTGATTGATATTATTCCATCTAATATTAAACTGTTATCATTGCTCGGTAATTGGATTGTTGAAGCAATTGAAAATAGTCGAAAATATGCAGAATCACAGGCTCTAGCTCGAGTTGATGCTATTACAGGTTTAGTGCATGAAGAAGCATTTTGGGAAGATATGCAACGAGCTGTTACAAGTGCTCTTCGGAATAAATATGATGTAGTTCTAATCTTTTTCTATCTAACTATTTTAGATACATATGAAGAAGATGATGAGGAAGAGGAAGAAACTGAAACCTCAAGTTGGTTTAGTGATGAAGAAGATGATGACCGTTCAAAAGAAGATATATTATATCAAGAGATTGCGGAGCTTTTAAAGGAGCAGGGTCGTTCTGATGATGGTGTAGCAATTGGTCTTCCTACAAGTCCATATCAATTTATGTTATTACTACCGTTTACGAGCATGGAACTTGCAGAAATTCCATTAGAACGAATTCATCACAAAATGAAAAAAGTGGATGAATTATATGCTGAAAAGACACCATTTCGATATGAAATTAAAGCAGTGTCATTATTAGATGGTTCGATGTTCTTAGATCCTATTATTCATGATAAAATTAAGATTGGATAAATAACGGTAATTATTATGGATGCAGTAAGAGCAGATCAAATAAGACATCGTTATTCTTTACTTTTATTTTTAATTATTATTAATACTTTTGGTATTCAAATTTCAGCCTTTTGGTTTGATAAATTATGGCAAATTTTAATTTTTTTAATCATACTTCCAACTGTTTGGTTGTTGTTCTGGAAAAAAATAAATATTTTTCCTGAGGAACATCAAAGTCTTCTTCAATTTCAGATTATACTAGGACTTGTAGCTGGACCTTTTTCTATTTTGAATTACCTCGTCCGAATTACGACTTCAATGGAAGCTCATACTCTTCAAGAGTATCGAGCATTGCTTGAAGATGTTGATTTTTCTCCAGATGAACAGTTGAATTATGATATCAAAGAAAATTATTGGAAGGGAGATATTCCAGAGCGTTTGATTGAACCATTCATTGATATTATGAAAGAAGGAAATCTGATTAAAAAACGAAGTACAATTGATAAAGTAGTGGAGCATCCAGGAGAATCATCAAAAGAAATTTTAAACTTAGGTTTGCATGATCAGAATCCAGATGTTCGGTTTTATGCTGCAAGTGGAATTATTATGCTCAATGATAAATTCATGAAATATTTTAGAGAGAAAGAGGAAAAGTTAATAAAAGATCCACATAATAATAATGTGATGCTTGAGTTAGCACTACTTTATGAACAGTATTGTGATTGGCATTTACCAGAAAAAGAAGATTATCAAAGATATTATCAAAAGATTCTTGATCTATTAAAACAGATTCGTCGAACCCAATTCTATCGACAAGAAGCACTCATATTATTGGGAAAAATGTACCTAAAACTAGATCAAGCAGAAGACGCAGAAAAAATTTTAGAAGAAGCTTTGACACATTATCCAGACCATCCAGATATCATTCCGTGGCATCTTGAAAGCTTGTTGGTTCAAAGGAAATATCGCCGAATTTATGAGTTAAATCAGCGTTATTATAAAAGAGAAATTCAGCTTTCTTATTCTGCAAAAGATGCAATTCAATATTGGAAAAGAGTTTTAAAATAGTTTGCTTAAAAATATTATGGAAAACACATCAAAAGAAGTTGCAGACATCTGTTTTTTTTTAGAAGGAACATATCCATTTGTTTCAGGAGGTGTATCAACATGGGTTCATTCTCTGATTCAGGGACTTTCTGAGTTTACATTTGCTCTTGTTTTAATTATGCCTGATGAGCAAGTATCTGAGATGAAATATGAATTACCTCCTAATGTGGTTAGTTTTGACGTAATTCCCCTTTTTCGAAAAGAGTTTAATCAACGACCTATTTTAAAAAAGACATTTTCTAAAAAGACTTATCAAAAAATACGTGAATTTCATGAATCAATACCAAAACGAATTTTTGGTCGAAGAGAGTTAGGGGCAGGAGTATCAAAAAGCTTTGGATCAATGTTAAGGAATGTTCATAAAGACTCGTGGAATATTCAATCAGCACTTTATGCTAAAAGTACATGGAATTTCATGACTTCGATTTATCATAGTAAAAGTCAAGATTGTTCTTTTGTTGATTATGTTTCAAACTGGAAGTATTTACATACAGCTATTTTTTCAATTCTTCGGTTTCAACCACCAAAAGCAAAAGTATATCACACAATTTCAACAGGATATGCTGGATTACTTGGAGCTAAATCAAGTATTACAAACCAAGTGCCTTTATTTCTAACAGAGCATGGGATTTATAACAAAGAGCGTAAAATAGAAATTGCTCGATCCCCTTGGATTTTTGAAAAATATCGTCATTTATTTCGAGCAGAAGAAGAGACAGAAATTTTTAAAAGTATTTGGATGAATGCATTTCATACAATGTCAAAGCTTTGTTATGACACTTCAAGTGAGATTATTACTCTTTTTTCGGGAAATCAAAAATTCCAACTTGAGGATGGAGCCGACCCTGAAAAAATGAGGGTGATTCCAAATGGGGTTTATTATGATCAGTTGTCCAAATTAAAAAAAGAACCTCAAGAAAATAAAATTATTGGTTTTGTAGGAAGAGTTGTTCCCATTAAGGATGTAAAAACATTTATTCGAGCCGTCTCAATCGTTATTAATGCATATCCAGAAAGTGAAGCGTGGATTTTAGGGCCTACTGATGAAGACCAAGAGTATTTTGATGAATGTAAATCTTTAGTGGATCATTTAGGACTTAGTGCTAAAATTAAGTTTTTTGGGATCGTAAATATTCTAGAATTTTATCCTAAGTTAGATGTTTTAGTTTTAACCAGTATTAGTGAAGCTCAGCCATTAGTTGTATTAGAGGGATATTCATTAGGAATTCCTGTTGTTGTTACTGATGTTGGTAGTTGTAAAGAATTAGTGGAAGGGTTGGGTGGAGAAGACAAAGCATTAGGAATTAGTGGGATTGTTACAGGAATGACAAATCCATCAGAAACTGCATTAGGAATTTTGTATATTTTGAAAAATGAGGATGAAGCAAAAAAAATGGGTGAAGTAGCAAAAAAAAGGGTAAAACAATTTTATGATATGCCTATTTTATTTGAAAGTTATCGATCATTATATCAAAAATATATGACTCTTGAAGAAGCTTAATTTTAATCCTGATGAGAAAAAATACGTAGGCTTATGGCTGGAATTGCATTTGATATTCGAAAACTTTTAAAGCAAAGAAAAGTTTCTTCTGTTGTAGCCGCATTCTTTTTTTCAGGAGTGGTTTCTTCAGGGCATTGGATTTTTGCTGTAGCATCATTGGTATTGGTTTCTGTTTTTGGACGAGCCATTGTTGGTGATGAAATGGTCAGTATCTTTATGGGCATGGTGATGTATGTATTTGCGACTTCAATGGTGATTATTGGGGGAACTCAAATGGTGATCACACGATGTCTTGCGGATGCAATTTTTGAAAAAAATGACCATTTAATCGCAGGTTTATTTGTTACCTCTGCTTTGATTTTAGGTGGTGGAACTATTCTCATTGTTACTCCTCTGGTATTTGGATTTTTAAAGTTATCATTGTTGAATAAAATATTAACCATTTTATTGCTCTCATTAATTAGTTGTATGGGAGCTGCAATGATTTTTGTTTCAACATTAAAAGCATATTTTCAAGTAGCTCTCTTTTTTGGAATGGGTTTTTTTCTAACAGTGCCCATTTCCTTGTTTTTAGCACGTTTTTTTAGTTTGAGTGGTTTTTTAGCGGGTTTAAGTATTGGAGTCGGATTAGTTGTCTTTTTACTAAGTACAAGAATTTTTATTGAGTTTCCTGGGAAAGTTCGTTTTTTTAATGGAATCTTTTCTTCACATATTCGACATCCATTTTTATTTGCGTATGGTTTTTTTAGCAATATAGGAATTTGGATTGATAAGTTTCTTTACTGGCAACATTATAAAGTACCAATTGGAGCTGGTTTAATTGGTTATCCAATTTATGACACAATGATGTTTTTTGCTTTTTTAACCGCACTCCCCGCACTTGCTTATTTTGTTCTTATTGCAGAAACTGACTTATATGAAGATGTAAAACGATATAGTTATTTTTTAAATTCACATGGAAGTTATCAAGTTCTTGAAAAAATTCGGAAAGAAACAATAAAACATTTAGGTTCTAGTTTTGTTCGTGTTGGTGTTGCTCAAGGAGTGTTTAGTCTAATCTTAATTATTGCAGTACCAAGTTTTGTACCTTTATTAGGAATGACTTCTTTAGGGATTAGCATGATGAGAATTATGATTTTAGGTTCATTCTTTCAAATGGGAATGATGCTAATGACCATTGTTCTTACTTATTATGAAGGACAATTTGAAATGTTTTTAAGTGTGCTGACCTTCTCTGTTTTGAATGGAGTTGGAACATGGGTAGTCTTAAGCTATGGTAATTTTTGGTTGTATGGTTACAGTTTCTTTTTTGCTTCTTTTGTTGGATTTATAGTTGCAAGTGTATCTCTATTTTTAAGACTAAAAAATCTTCATTTTGTAACAATTGGTAGGTTATAAAGTTCTTTTTAGGTTTCAAGATGATTAAATATATTATTTGTTTTGTTAGTATTCTTTTCTTTTTTCCTGTTGTGAATGTTTTAGCCCAAGCTAAAAAAACGATTCCTTCTTCACAAAAGTTGCTTCAACTTAAGAAGGTTAAGACTCCAGTAGGAAAAGAGTGGAAAAGAAAAGTATTAGGAATTTTTTATGGTGATTTAGAAGATCCTAATGATCCATCAAACCTAGAGAATCATTTACAACTTAAGTTTCAAATGGTTTTGAATCATTATGGATATTATGCAAAGCTGTTAAATATTCGGGCAGAACTTCTCCCAAATGATCACGAAATGAAACAATATGACTATATTGTTACATGGTTTAACACTCCTTATATTACAAATCCTAGTATTTATTTAAATTGGCTTGAGAAACAAATTCAGAAAGGAAAAAAACTGATTATTTTAGGTCATACAGGATTAGAGGAAGATGGAAATACAAGTGAAAAATTAAACCTTTTTTTTAAGAAGAGAATTTTATCACTAATTGACTTAGTTTATGAAGGAAAATCAAAACCACATAATACTCATGTAAAGATTTCTTCGATTGATTCAAAAATGATGGGGTTTGAGTTTAAATTAAAAAATCCACCAG
>JBNMNM010000206.1:0-5628 GCA_051275585.1 bacterium
TAACGCTCATCACCTGCTTTTAGGTTGTATCCAGGTTTTCCTTTAACAACCGTATCAGTCAGCTCAAACTTTTTCTCTTGGAACTTAGTTCGACGCAATGCCTCTAAAAACTTTTGTTCTAACTCACTTTCAATCAATGGATTAATTGAAATCGTACCGATGTTTTTGATTGGTTTTAATTGATCTTGTCTCTCTAAAATAGAAGAAAAAACTTCAACCGCCAAACGCCTAGAAATTTTATCCATTTGGTAGTTATTTCGGTACGCATACAAACACCGATAACAGCCGTCTTTTTCAGGGTCACTATTACAACCACAGCTTCTCATTGTATCTAAAGCAAAAGAGAAAATTTCAAGAAGTGGTTTTTCTCCTTTCATTAAATCTTTTAAATATCCTGTTCCCCCTGGAATGCTATCGTAGATGTAGAGGACTTTTTTTCGATACCCTTGGTCTGGTTCTTCATCAAGAGTGGAACGAATATGATCAATATTTCCCTTAAACCGTTTTTTAAGACCCAGAAAAAAAGCAGCAATAAAAGATTGAATTCTTGCTTCTGAATCACCAAAAGAGGTAATTGGAAGTAAAATCCGAATTGCTTCCGAATAAAATTCTCGATAAAGAAAAAGCGTTTTAATATTATTATCTTGCGACTCTAAATCTTTATTTCTACAAAGAAAATCATGATTTCTAGGGTCATTCTTCTGACCATTTTTTTTCGACTGTTCACTTGGTTGAACCTTTCCGCACTCTCCGCAAATTAGAAAACCATTACTTGCCAATTTTCTTCCTGCAATCTCTATTTTATTACTATTTGAAGACTGAATTCCAAAATTTACTTCTCGGAAACTGGCTTGTTGTAAAAGCTCAAAACCAAATGAATAGTTTGGATCATCAATGTACAAAGCTTTTTCAACATGACCTTCATCACTGTTTACTAAAATATTTCGATGATACACCTCAGAATTTCTTTCTTCTTTGTCATCATGAATAAGACTGCTACCACTACTCGTTTCAGCAATTACTTGCTTCATGCGTAACATCTTTTGAACTTGTCCACCATCAGCCCACGATTCACTTCCACACTTTGGACAATGATCAGTTTTTCCTTTTGAACCTTCAACTTCTAAATAGGAACATTGATCACAAAATCGCCACTCTTCAAAAGAGGAGGAATCTAAATTGATTTGATCAATTTTTACCTTTCTTCCTTCAGCATAAAAATAATTATTTGGAGCTAACTCATGAATAGCACTAATGGAAGGACGTTCATACTCATTAAGTTCTGTTGAATAGGCTCCTTTTTCATCTGCCTTGGCTTTCTTTTTATAAATAATCGAGGTGAGAGATACCCCTTTTTCTGGAAAGGCGTAATTCGGAAGTAGACCCTCATCAGTGAAGAATTCAAGCACTCCCTTATTTCTAATTTTATGAATCCGTTTTATTAAAAATTCTTTTTCTTGTTCTAATTTATCTAATGTTTCTTCAAAGTTTTGATCTTGAACCGTTTTCTTTCTCTCTTTTTTAATTGCAGTTGTAAGGCTTGCTCTTTTTTGAACTAGATTTGCTAGCTCGACTTGTTTTTCAGAAATGCTGGAGATGATTTTATAACGTAGCCCTCCACCTTCTAAACTGCCCTCTATATAGTCAGATAGATATTTTTTTGAGTCTTCGCTTAGTGTGTTAATTTCATCTAAAAAATCATCTTGGAAAATCGTTAAAAATCCCTGTGAATATTTTTCTCGATGCAACTCTAAATGATTTAAAAAGTTATTTGGAAAACTTTGTTTATTATCTCCATCAAGATTCTTAAAAATTTGATGTAAATTTGGAGGAAGTTCTTTTACATTTTGATCTACTTCAACCCAACGATCAAAACAGTATGCTGTAAGCTGACGTTCCAAAACGGCAGGAGCATTGAGAAAACAACCAGGAGGATTCACCTTTCCCTCAATCATCTCTTCAGGGGCTTCAAAGTGATAGAGATCATGAGGTGTTCCAGTAGCAATGGTTAAACTAAATGAATTTCCATCTTTTCGACCTGCACGACCAATTCTCTGCAAATAGTTGGAGGCACTTGGAGGAACAGAACACAAAATTACAGAAGATAAACTTCCAATATCAATCCCCATTTCTAAAGTTGGAGTACAAGAAAGCAAATTGGGGCTATCGTTCTGGTCTCCTTTAATAAATTGTTCCTCTAAACTTTCCCGAGTTTCTCGGGTTAATAAACTAGAATGTTCTCTTGCTCGAACTCGGCAAAGATCTGCATTTGCAAATAAATCTTTGTAGTAATCTTCTTTGTTTTCTTTCTTGTTTAAATGCCCATCACAAGAGTTTTTTTGTGTACAAATTTTTCCGTCCCATTCACCAAGTTCATGAGTAGGAATATAAACACTTTGTTGACATGCATCACAAACTAATCGTTCAACATCAGTTCCAACAAATAAAGCGGACTTTAAAAATCCAAATACACTTCCGTTATACTCTTGCTCTTTGAAGAATAGACCTGAACTTACCAATGTATTGATCAAGGTTTTGTAGAGTGGTTCTAAAAACCCTTTGATATCGTCTTGATGTTTTGGAAAACACTTTCTTGCCCAATGATAATACCAAGAACCTTTTGCCATAAACTGGTCAAAACGGCTTTTGTGAGTATGAGTGGTTAGAAAAATTGGAAGACGGCTTTTTTCCCAAACTCTTGGATAAAATCGTTTTTGTTTTTGACTTACAATCCAGAAATCCCCTTTTTCTCCTTTCTTTTGAATGTAACCTTCAAGAAGTGGATGCTTGATTGCTCCTCTTGATTTAACTCGATTCAAAAATCCAAGAACAAAAAATTCAATATTTTTAGAAGAATCAGGATCTCGTAAAACGGAAACTTCTTCAGGAAATTGTATGGATAGTTTTTTAAGAACAACATCCAGTAAAGCATTATCAATATAGGCAATGGATGAGGTTGTTTTTTCTAGTGTTCGCCCTATCTGACTCCAAAAGGTGTATTCTTGTAGAACATCCCACTCAAGCCGTTTTTGGATATCTTGAACAAGAGGAGAATCTACACCAAATTTTGTCCCTTTCTGAAACTCTTTGTAGTCTTCCCAGTCAATCATATCAGGGTGAACCAATTGACTAACAAACCACGCTACTCCTTTTTCTCCAATCCAATAATTTGAAAATTTGATTCCAAGATCACAAAGTAAAACAGGTTCTTGTTGCTGGTTTAGAAATTGTTGTAAAGCACTTCGGAAGGTTGTCCGATAGGTTCGAGCTTGGAAAAATCCAGCTCGATGAGCGGCATCTTGGACAGAATCAGAAAAGGTAATCAGTTTTTTATCATCATTGTACCGACTTGCATAAAGCTGATCAATCGCCACACTAGTTAAACTTGCCGCACGAGAACCAACAATCGTTAAACCATCCACACCATTACAAAATGGACAATCCCTATTAATGATGGTTATATTTTTTTTGGATATGGTTTGTTGATAAAGGTACACATTAGGTAGAAGGATTTGTTCTTTTTCCTCTTTTCCTTCTTCTTTCTTTTCGTTTTCAGTGTGGCAACTTGGGCATGAGCTGTGTTTGTCTCCTTCAAATAAATGAAGACAATGACCACACAAGGTTCCACTATCCCCCATTTCTTGTTGATGATTTGTAGGAAACTCTTGAAAAATAAATGCGGTATTTGGGTTTGAGGAAAAAAAGTGCTGATAAAAAGAAGTTAATCTTGTGCTAAGAAAAAAACTATCTTGCTTTTTAATGGCTCCCCAACCTGTGGCTCCACAATCACGACAATGAACTAATGGCAAATGATTGTTTTTTTGCTCTAGCCCTAAATCAGCATCAAACTTTAATTGTGGTTTACTGCTGATACTGGCAACCATTCGTCTCAGTTCACGCTCCCACAACTGAATCCTAACTTGTAACAGTGGTTGACCTGCCTCATTGTGTGCTGATGAAATCAACGAAATAAAGCTGGTTAACAATGTTCTTGCTCGATCTTTTTCTAAGGCAACCCCACTTCTGGTTTTGGAGTCCAACCTTTTTGAAATAAATTGAATTAATGCATCTTCAGAAAATACACCACGACCTGTATCATTTCGATCAATCAGCAACACTAAATTTCTGAAAAATGGATGTTCCATTAAGAATTCACCTAATGTAACTTGCCAATTTTCACTTCCAACTTGAACAGGAAAGGGAAACCATGCGTCAATTTGTGCTTGGATGTAATCTTGATAGGTTTGATATTTTGAAAATTGAAGTGGCTCGGTATCTTCAGGAACCCGATTATCTCCAATCAATGCTGCTCCAAAAAATTCAACAGGAGACTGAACACTTTCTACAATGATTGAATCTTCATCAAATGCTTCTCCAAATAACAAGTTTGCGTAGTTAACTAGTTCTTGAGTATCCTCTTCACCTCCGATTGTTGCCGAGGTTCCTACACAAGTTAAATGATTTTTAGGCGTTTTTAATCGTTCCTTTAATCGACGAATCAAACACGCAATATCGGTTCCTTGAGCACCATCAAAAGTGTGTAATTCATCAACCACTAAATATTTTAAAGTATCTGAACTGTTTTCTGACCATAAATTCCGATTTTCTGGACGTAACAACAGATAATCCAACATTTTGTAGTTGGTTAGCAGAATATCAGGTGGATTTTTAAGGAGTTCTTCACGGTTGGTGACTAAGTTTTTTTTGACGAGTTTATCACTCTTTCCACCAATAAAAAGACCAACTCGAAGATGTTTTAAATTTGGATTTTCAGATATAGTTTTTGCGATTCGTTTTACTTGATCAGTGGCGAGAGCATTCATAGGATAAATCAAAATTGCTTTGATTCCTAAACTCTTTTGTTGATAGCAATGGTCAAGAATTGGATATAAAAAACACTCGGTTTTTCCTGAACCTGTTCCTGTTGCAATTAAGGTTGATTTTCCATTGGAGTCCTTTAAACGATCAAAGGATTCCTCTTGATGAAAATAAGGAGAGAAATTTTTAGGGAGAACTTGAGGAAAGTATTTTTTGCTTCCTCTTCCACCACCTGTTTCAAACGGAAGTTTTAAACTAATAAAAGGCCCTTTAAACAACGTTTCTTTTTGTTCAAGAAAATCATGAATAATATTTTGAAACCCTTTTCCTGATGTTGAAAAACTGGTTCCTAAAAAATAATTGATTCCTTGACGAACCTGATCTGAGACTACCGTAGGCAACATATATCAATCCTAGTGTTTTATTAATTTTTTCTTTTGAATCTATTGTTATCTAATTAAGTGAGTTTTTCTTTAAAGGTAGTTAAGCTTTAGGGAAATGATTACTCCTTAGTCATTACGGCTTGATGCCATAACGCCGACTAGTACAACTCCTGCAATGATGAGAGGCACGATAATAAGAATAATTAATGTAAAACTAAACGCTAAAATAAAGCAAAGAGTCGGAGCTAAAATTAAAGTCAACATTTGAATGATTGTAATATCACTCGCTCTTTTTAACTCCATGAACTCTTTTAGAAAAGTTCTCTGAATAGCCTCAATTTTAGCGATTTGATAAATGTAATATCCCCAATAACCGCTCCAAGCAATGACAAGGGGAAGGTGGTACGTCCAGAATGTGTTTTTTGCG
>JBNMNM010000207.1:0-5610 GCA_051275585.1 bacterium
GAGAAGAGGCTTAATGAAGTTATATCTAGTAATGAAATCAAAGTTGATGAACTTGAAAAACGACTAACCAAGCAAAGAAAAAAGCTTAATTTTACAGAATTAAGTCAAGGATTTGATAAGATGCTTGGCGGCATAAACAGGGAGCTTATTTTTAATTGTATATTTCTGGTTGCTTTGGGATCATTGATGATTTTGGTTCCAGTTTTTTTAAAGTGGTATAATTTTGATTCTCTAAATCCATTTATTTTAGATAAGGAAGCAGGAGTTGTGGCCTTTTCTGGATTAATTAAATATTTACCGTCATTAATGCCATTTGTGGGGATAGAGTTAATTTTATTTTATTTCTTTCGAATATTTTTATTGAAAAATTACTCTATTAAAGCTCAGAAAGTGCAACTAAAGTTAAGATTGCATCTTTGCTCTTTTATTGAAGACTATGTTGATTTTACTATTAAGTCTTTTCCTGAGGGAGATAATGGAAGGTTAGAAAAGTTTGAAGCTCTTATTTTTAGTGGAATAGTTTTAGATCAAACAAAAGTCCCAGCTACAGTTGATGGTGTGGAGCAGATGGGAAAATTATTACAGAGCTTTAAATCAACTAGTAAGTCACCTACTAATGGAGGAGTCTAAATTGAAATCAATAGCAATTCTGTTATACGTGTTTCCTTTTTTGTTTTTTACATTTCCAAATAACACGAAAGGAAATCCATTTTCAGCTAAATTCGACAAGCCAAAACGTTACAAAAAACACTACGGAAGTTTTAAAAATGTTACATTTGTGAGATGTTACGACGGTGACACTTGCACATTTAATATCAAAGATATTCATCCACTTTTTGGAAGAAAAATCAATGTAAGACTCGCTGGCATTGATACTCCAGAGCGTAGGGGGAAATGCAGCAGGGAAAAAAGACTAGCTAAAAACGCCGCAAAGCGAGTCAGAAAAATCCTTAGAAATGCCAGGAGAATTAATCTTGAACAAATGCGACGAGGTAAGTATTTTCGTATTGTTGCAATGATCAGAGCTGACGGTGTTAATATCAATGAATTACTCGTCAAAGAAGGTCATGCAATTCGTTACTTTGGAAAAAGAAAAAAGAAATTGCATTGGTGTAAATAATCCGTGAAACAATTAGTTCCACATGAAACATTATAATTAAATAACATAGAGTGATTATGAATTTTACAATGAACCTTGATGATATGTTCGATACTCGCCAAGAAAAAACTTTAGATGATTTTAGGATCTCAATTGAAGAAATAGAAAATGTACTAAAATCAAAGGAACCCGTGGTGATCAAATACACAAAAAACGTTGATGATGTTAAAACAACTTTAAATACGATTGAAGATTTCCACCTCTTTTTAGTAGAGAAAAATTTAACTAGAGGAGAGGCCAGAATAGTGTTTGGAACACTAACAGAATTCAATAATTTCATTGATAAGAATAGTTTTGATGAAAACTACAAAAAACGTCTTTTGGAAAATGTAACAGATGTTGTAATAACTGAAGATAAAATGACATGGACTGAAAATGGAATTCCTCAACAATTTAGAAAGTCTATTGGTGAATATGGATTTGATAATTCAGAGTGGGATTCAATCAAAGGTGAACTTTTGATTGTTTGATGAAGAAAAAAATCCGTGAAACATTAAAATGCTTCACGAGAAACATTCCTACTTTTTAACTCAAAACTAATTGTTGAAAATTGTGATCTAATAATGATCCTATCTGATCATGCCTGTCGAGCGAGTTTAAATAATAATAACTTACAGTTTTCTCAGATACATATTCAGCTCTACTTCTAATTTGAAACATAATCTCAGAATCATAAAATCGAACAATCAGTTGTGAATCATGCGAAAGATGATTAAATGGACTTCCTAACTTACATAAAGCATGAACAGTAATAGATTTCTCCAAATCTAACGATAAAATCAATTTTTCCATAACTGATTTTTTTAATAATCGAAAAATTAAAGATTCAATAAAACTAGTTGTAATCGGGCCGTATTCTTTTAACCAACTCGACTCGTCATCAGTATTTATTATGCCCTGTCGAAACGTGTCCTCTTGAATAATATATGCCTTTGTTTCATACGTCTGATTATTCATTTTCCCTTTTTTGGTGCTTTATATTTAACCTTACTTGCTGCATTAGAAATTCTTCGCAGATTTTCAGCATACTGCTGTCCTATTTTTTTAAATTGCAGAGAAAAATTTTCTGGAATTTTAACTGAAGGTAATTTAGTTTTCATTTTTTTCATCATTAGGTTCTATATAAAATTCAGTATGATGTGACTGATTAGCCGCTTCTATTATTTTCTTTTTGATATCATCGGGAATAATGCAAACTTTGACAGGGTTCATTTTTCCATATCGAATTTTAAACCATTTTACAAAATAAACGCACGTTACTTTATAAGTGTACCTATCTTTCTTTTCTAAATATCCGAGATTCATTAATTTATGAGTATTTGCAGTAACAAGACTTCTTGAATATTTAGTATGTTTTACAATATCTGAAACTGTTACATTTTCATCTAAAATAATAGTTGAGATAATCCCTTTAAAATGAACGGGCATATATTCAAAAACAATTTCATAGCAAAGAGAAGTCCATTCAAAATATTCAGGAGAATATACATCATACTTAGGATAAAGACTTGTATTCATCCATTTTTCTACGAGTTCCATATTGATTTGTTCTAATCCTTTTTTATTATGAACCGCCATCAATATCTCTTTGGTAAAGGTGAAAAATCCCATCATGGTTATATACTGCTAGATATTTCCCATGTTCTTCTTTTACAATTATAAATAATTTATTCAACCAGCCATTTTGGTTAGCATCTGTTTTGTAATCAACTCCAATCGTTAATTCCTCCGCAGTCCCTTTTCCCATATTTATACTAGGACATTCAGATTTTACAAATGCAACAGCCGTTTCTATACTAATTTCTGCTATATGAGTAAATTGATGGTCATTGATGTATGTACCTGTAAAACCTATTTTAAATTCATCCATTGTACTCCTAAATTATTACCATTCGTATTTAACAGAGTTTTTAATTAATGTATCAATTTGATTTTCTGCGAGTTCTCTAAGTAATTTATTTTCACCAAAAATTGACTCAATAATATCGAGTAAAATTTTACTCTCAACAGCATCATATTTTTCAGATTTATATTGATAAGTGATCTTGTCTTCCTTTTTGCAAGTATACCCAGAGTCATTTTTTTGCAACAACTCACGAATCCCTTCTATGTTAATTACGGACTCGTCATCGTCTAAAACAGCACAATCAAAAACATATCCTCCAAAATTTATCAGACCAATAGCACTAGCTAAAGGCAAATCTTTATCATCTGATTGCAGGAATTTCCAAACCGCCTGACATGCAAGAGCGTCACTTTTCGCAGAATGAGCAGATCCCCTCCATTCGTATTTAATATGCGAGGCCGCAAAAGTAAGCTTTCTCCATGTGCTTCTAGTATAATATTTATCAGCATACCAATTCGCAAATGTTACCATACAACATGATATTTCTTTTGCATGTTCATAAATTGGTAAATAACGACAGTCAAATCCAGAGTTGTATATAACAACATGTTTCCCCTTAATTACTCTAATGATCTCATTTAGATTTTCCCTTAACGAAGGAGCATCCTCAACCATTTTTGGAGAAATGTGATTTACTCGTTGAGCAGGTTTCCATGATTTATGATGAATTGGTTTAAAATACGAGTGAAACAGATCTTCACCCTCTTCTCCTACAATCGAACACTCTAGAATCTCATCGTCTTCATCGAGTCCTGTAGTTTCTAGATCCAAATAAACTGTTTTCATTTCAGTCTTTTATGATAAATTTTTCTCTTATTATAACAAACATCTCATAAAATTAACAGGAAAAAGCACATAATATTACATTTAGATATTTAATTATATATAATTTGCAAAAGAAAAATTATCCAATGAAGCAACAAAAAATTAAATGTTTCACACCGTTATTTTTTAAAATTCCCACTCCACACGATCAAAAAGGAACACGAAAGGGGACATTGAACCCCCTCTAAATTCAACAAGGATAAACTCTAGAGAGAAACATGTGTGTAAAATCAATTCTCCATTTGCATTTTTTTAAAAATTTCGTTTTACTTCTTCAGGATGGACTTCAGTAATTTTTTAGCATTTGTAACAGAGCAGTGTAATATAATGAATTTAGTCAAATCGGAGTCGGGAATATTCGTACAAAAAGATTTGATTAAATCAAATAAAAGAAAAAAACATCCACTCGTTACATCGCAACAGATCTCTGATCGCTATGTAAATAATAGTAGCGGGTTCGGTGCTCACGGAATTGACCCTCAAACAAATACTTGGTTTGAACCAGATGCAAAACTCGACCAAGCTACCCTCGACGCAATGCATGAGGGCAGTTGGTTAGCAAAACGAGTTGTAGAGCTAGTACCAAAATTAGCCACAAAAAAAGGCTTCATAATCAATGCTGAAAAAAAAGAAAATGAGGAAAAAGCAACAAAAATTCACCGAAGGATGAAAGGTTGGAATAGCGAGAGAAAACTCTTTAAACATGCGGTTCAAGCAAATCTTAGTGGTGCAGCAGCAAAGATTTTTTACTTAGAAGATGACTATCCAATGAACTATCCTCTTCTTCCGAATTCGATCAGAGATATTGAATGCATCGAAATTGTAGATAGTTTTTCAGCATTTCCACAGCACTTTTATCCGAATCCAAGAGACCGTAAAAGGTTTGGAAAGCCGATGCTTTGGAATACTCATATTTATAAATCGGCATGGATTGTTACAAACGAACAAATTCACGATCAGCGAATGAGCTGGATAGAAGGTAATTATCTTACTCCAAGGTCAAAGGCCAAGAATAGAGGTTTTGGTGATTCCGTCCTTCAATGTTTACATGAAACGCTGAGAGCACATGAAACATCAATTCAAAGTGTTGGATCAATCATTCAGGATTTTGTCCTTAAAGTAGCAAAAATTTCGAATCTCGAAGAACTTCTGGACGATGAAGAAGGGCGAAAAGAATTAGATGAACGCATGTTACAAATGGATCAGCAGTCGTCAATGCACGATACGATTGCAGTCGGTGATAATGAAGACTTTAAAAAAATTGCAACACCGATCAGCGGATTAGTAGAGTTAGTAATAATTTTAATGGATCAAGTTTCTGCTGCAAGTGGAATTCCAAAAAGTGTTCTTTTCGGGAATTTAACAGGAACATTAGGCAGCTCTTCGGGTGATTCTGATCATAAAAATTTATGCTCAATCGTGGAAGAATATCAAGAAAAAGAATTAACAAAATCGTTAATGTTTGAATTTAACTTAGCATGCCATTTAGAAGCCGCTGATCCTTTAGATTACTCAATTAACTGGCTAAATATAAGGGATCAAGGGGAAAAAGAAATAGCTGAAACCAACAAACGAAAATCTGAAACATTAAAGGTTTCAACTGAAATTGCTGAAAAATGGAACGATGCGAGTATCAAAGAGATTGCACTCGAAGTTAACAAATTAATTGAGCAACGAGTAGCGTAATGAATGCAGTCCTAGAGGAGAATCTGGAAGAAAA
>JBNMNM010000208.1:0-5585 GCA_051275585.1 bacterium
TCCCGTGGTCTTTTCATATTATTTTAAATGAATAAAATAATTTACTGTAATAACAGTAGATTAATCGATACAAAAAACTAAAATATGTCCATTTTCAGTAAAGACCACGGGAAATACCAAAGAGCCTATTTTTTCCATTGCCAACCAGTAGCTTTTCCTTGAACTGGAAATACATTGTAACTCTGTTCCTCTGTTTTTTCAGGCGTTTTGTATTCAACAATGATAATCAAGGGAGATGATGGACCACCAACCATAGTACGTTTATGACTGTGTGCAATGAACTTAATAAATTCCCTGCTCTAATTCAAATGAATCTCCTTTTTGAATTAGAAATTCTATTTTTTTCATTTTTTTTTAAGTTTAAGTATTTTTGAAATTTTACCCCAAGCCGCACTTCTATAGTAATGATAACGTTTTAATTTAGTTTTGTTAGGGGTTTCTATGAATGTTTGAAATGATTGTGCTTCTTGAATAAGAAGGTCGTGAGTTATTAGCATATCCTTAATTAAGTTTGTATCTGATGGATCCAAAATTTTTGAAATTAAAACTTTATGAAGCTGTTTTTTACTAGTTTTGGAAAAACTGATAAATCCAGTTAAAAGCTGTTTTGCTTGGTGGGGTTTATAAATTTTTTGACTATATCCATCAACAGTTGTTCCAATAGAAATATAACTAAGATATAAATTTTGCGATGATAAAACACCAATTGTTTCTAGCAAAATAGGTGTTTTTGAATTTGTTGCAGATACTGCTATTAGCGGAAAAAAACAAAGTAGCATTAGAATGCAAATTTTTTTTATATTCATGATTTTATAAAGACTGCAATCCGACAGTTTGATCTTATTTCAAGGGATGGGCTAACTTCTTGAAGTGCATTATTAAAAGGGATTGATTATCTAATTGAGGATATAATGGATTACAATGAAGAGGAATTACATGATTTAGCGAAGCGTTTTAGTGAATATCTAGAAGAAAACAGTCTCCATGTTTAAATACAGACAAAGTAGCTTTTGCTAGGAGGGTATTACTACTTTATCTGTAAGGAGGCCACTAGTTTAGCGGATACATTAGAGGATTATAAACTTGCTGCTAGAGTACAACCTTCATTGATTGCTCTTTTTGCATCAATCTCACCTGCTAATTTTGCTCCACCAATTAAGTGTGTGCTAACTCCAGCAATTTGAAGTTCTGACAACAACTCCTGTCGAGACGTTTGTCCTGCACAAATAATTATATTATCAACATCTAAGATTTTTGATTTTCCGTTTACTTTGATATGTAAACCGTTATCATCAATTAACTCATAAGATGCACCTGAAACCATTTCAACCGCTTTTTTCTTAAGTGTTGTTCGATGAATCCATCCTGTTGTTTTCCCAAGAGTCTTTCCTAAAACAGTCTTTTTTCGTTGAATTAAGAATATCTCTCTTTTTGGTTTTTCAACATCAGCTTCAATTCCTTGAATTCCACCTCGAACTTCAAAGTTTTTATCAACACCCCATTCTTTAAAGAAATCTTGTTTATTAAGACTTGGAGATCTTTCGCCATGAACTAGGTATTCAGCAACATCAAATCCAATTCCACCTGCTCCGATGATAGCAACTTTTTGTCCTACAGGTTTTTTATCTAAAAGAACTTCAGTATAAGAAAGAACTTTTGAATGATCGATTCCTTCAATTGGAGGCTTTCTAGCCGCAATCCCTGAAGCTAAAACAACTTCATCAAAACCTTGTTTGATTAAGTCTTGAGCTGATGCTGTTGTTTCTAAATGAACATGAACACCAGTTATTTCAAGTTGCTTCTTAAAGTATCGAACTGTTTCATGAAATTCTTCTTTTCCAGGGACTTGTTTTGCAATATTGAACTGTCCACCAATTTCACTTTTTGTTTCAAATAGGTGAACTTCATGACCACGTTTTGCTGCTGTTGTTGAAATTGCAAGCCCTGCTGGACCAGCACCTACAACAGCAATTTTCTTTTTATTGTTTGTAGGGAAATAATTTAACTCTGTTTCATGACATGCTCTAGGATTTACAAGGCAAGTAACTCGCTTCATTGCAAATGCATGATCTAAACAAGCTTGATTACAACCAATACAGGTATTGATTTCATCCGCACGACCTTCAGCCGCTTTATTAACAAATTCTGAATCCGCAAGGAATGGACGAGCCATTGAAACCATATCAGAATGTCCATTACTAAGAACTTCTTCTGCTGTTTCTGGGGTATTAATTCGGTTTGTTGCTACTAATGGAATTTTAATCGAGCTTTTTAATTTTTTTGTTACTTCTGAAAAGGCGGCTCTTGGAACACTCGTTGCGATAGTAGGAACACGAGCTTCATGCCAGCCAACACCAGTATTGATAATGGTTGCACCAGCTTTTTCAATTGCTTTTGCAAGGGTTACAACTTCTTCCCATGAACTTCCATTAGGAACTAAATCAAGTGCTGAAATACGGTAGATAATAATGAAGTTTTTTCCTACAACTTCTCGAACTTTGGTTACAATTTCAACAGGAAGTCGCATTCGGTTTTCAAAGCTACCACCCCATTTATCTGTTCTTTTATTTGTGTGAGTTACAAGGAATTGATTGATAAAATATCCTTCAGAACCCATTACTTCAACACCATCATAACCAGCTTCTTGAGCTAGTTTTGCACAACGAACAAAGTCTCTAATTTGTTTTTCAACACCTTTAGAACTTAAAGCTCTTGGTTTGAATGGTGTGATTGGTGATTTTACTGCTGAAGCAGAAACAGAAAAGGGATGATATCCATAACGTCCAGCATGAAGAATCTGCATACAGATTTTTCCGCCTTCTTTATGAACTGCATCAGTTACAATACGATGTTTTTTCGCTTCTGATGAACTTGTTAGTTTAGAGGAAAATGGTTTTAACCATGATGCTCTATTTGGAGAGAATCCTCCTGTAACAATTAGGCCTACTCCACCACGAGCACGTTCTGCAAAGTATGCGGCAAGCTTTGGAAAATTTTTAGCTTTATCTTCCAAATCTGTATGCATTGAACCCATCAACACTCGATTTTTTAGTGTTGTGAAACCTAAATCAAGAGGTGCTAAAAGATGTGGGTAATTGTTTGTACTCATAAGTTATGCCCCTGCATTTAAGTTTTTGTGGTGGAGCCTTATGTGGAATCACATAAAGCCTTAAGAGAAGAGAGGTGTGTTTTGTTCGAAATGTGTGGTTAATGGAATTGCATTTTTTAGGATTACCTGCAATTGTCATATATGACAAAATATAGGCGAAAGGTGACACTTCAATAAAAAGGATTATGAAAAAAGTATCTTTATTGGCATTTGATTATGCTTTTTCTTCTGTCATTACAGGAATGATCGATATTTTTAGTCTTGTAGGTGTGACATGGAATCGAGTGCAAGGAATACCAATACAGGAACATTTTCAAGTAGAGATTGTTGCTCTTGATACAAAACCTGTTTCTTGCTTAAACAATGTTTTGATTCAGCCTCATAAATCAATTTATGACGTGAACAAGACTGATTTGATTTTGATTCCACCTATTGGAGCTAATATTGAACAAACATTAAGGTTACAGAAAGATCTTATTCCTTGGTTACAATATCAGCATGAAAATGGTGCTCAAATTGCGAGTACATGTACAGGAGCATTTCTTTTAGCTGAAACTGGTTTATTAGATGGAAAACAGGCAACAACACATTGGGGATATATTCAACAATTTCGAAAACGTTATCCTGATATTTTATTAAAGCCTGAACAGTTGATTACCAATGAAATGGATCTATTTTGTGCTGGTGGTGGAAGTGCTTGGATTGATTTAGGTTTGTTTTTTATTGAACGTCATTGTGGAAATGAGATTGCAGTGCAAACAGCAAAATCATTAGTTCTTGATCGAGAAAGAAAATCTCAATCGCCATATTCAACTATTGTAGGACAACAATATCACCAAGACCAAGAAATTTTATTAGTACAAAAGTGGATGGATGAACACTTAGCTGACCAATTCACTCTTGAACAATTAGCACCACAATTTGGAATGAGTTCAAGAACTTTTAAACGAAGATTTAAAGCTGCAACAGGAAATCCAGCTTTACTATATTTGCAAACTTTGAGAGTAGAAAGTGCAAAAAAGCTTTTAGAGAGTACTCAGTTATCAGTTGAAGATATTACAACCCAAGTTGGATATGAAGATAGCAGTTCTTTTATGAAGTTATTTAAAAAAATGACAGGAATTTCTCCAAATGCATATCGTAAGAAATTTAAAAACGCATGGTCTTTGGAGGGTTGACAAACAGTTTAAAGCTATCGACAATAATTGATAGCAATTCTCTTTATTAAGAAAAATAAATAAGGTTTTTATGACAGATTTTCGTAAGTTTATAACTCCAATTTTCCTTATTTTAGGACTATTTATTACATATGTTGTCGTTAAAGTTACTTTACAAAAACAAGTTGTTGGAGAATCAGGAAAAACAAAAGTAGTTGCAGGCGATTTTACTTTGCAAGGAATGCACGGCAAAGTGGTTAAATTATCAGATTATAGAGGAAAGGCTGTTTTAATGTTCTTTGGATATACTTCATGCCCTGATATTTGCCCAACAACAATGAATTATTTGAAAGGCGTTGTTGAAAAATTAGGAAAAGATCAATCAAAAGTTCAAGTACTTTTTGTTAGTTTTGATCCTCGAAGAGATAAACCTGCAATTTTAAAGCAATATTTATCGCATTTTAATCCTAAGTTTATGGGGTTAACAGGACATCCAAAAGAGATTGCAAAAGTAGCAGAGCAATATGGATCAGGTTATATTCAGCAAAGTAGTGATTCAAAAGCGGGCTATCTTTATGCTCATACTGATTATGTGTATTTAATTGATACAAAAGGAAAACTTACAAAATCGATTCATCAAGAAGATTCAACAGAACAACAAACTGCAAAACTTGTAAAAACAATAATCCAAAAGAAGTAAGTATTTATGGAACGATCGCTAAGATATAAAATTGTAATGCTGACAATAGGCTTAGGGCTTAGTTTATTTTCTATTTACTACTTTAAAGTGGTAAATCCGAAAGCATTACAAAAAGGTCAAAAGATGGTTATTTCTGGATCTAGCATCCAGCCAGCAGTAAAAGGAATGGCTACAAAAGCATACATGGTTATCGATAATAAAGGTAATGTTGCTGATTTATTGCTTAAAGTTACTTCTAATATTGCTGAAAAAGTAGAGCTTCGAAAAACTGTTGAAAGAAACGGTGTACTCAAAGAAGTTTCTGTAGAGTCAGTACTTTTTAGTAAAATAGAAGCACAAACGTTTAGTTTAAAAGGAACTTATATTGCGTTGCAAGGTCTGAAAAAATCATTGCAAGAAGGAGATAAAGTAACTTTGACTTTGTTCTTTCAACATGGCAAAAATATGAAAATTCAGGTTCCTGTAAAAAAAGTGATATAATTTTGTCTGTTTTTGAATGAAACAAAACAATATTTTTTTGATTTTTTTCGTTTTTTTGCTAATTAGTTGTTCAAGTAAAGAACAACTAATTAAGTCGAACACTTCAACGCCCGTTCTTCAAAAATCTCTACGACAAGCT
>JBNMNM010000209.1:0-5578 GCA_051275585.1 bacterium
ATAATTACTAAATTTCGATTTTTTGCAGGAAGACGACGAATATTTTGTAAAAAACCCATAAATCGAGTTTGCAATTCATCCTGAACTTTTAAATCTAAAATATGTAAATCTGAAAAAATAATCGCAGTTTGAATTGATGTATTTTTTATACTGTTTTCAATCGTGGAAAACATTTTAATACTCAATTTTCCATCAGGGTTAAATAGTTTTGCCTGACTTGGTTGATTTGATGATTGTTGCTTTTTTTTCAGAAGACGAACACCACCTGGAGGCCTAGCTCGTAATGGTTGTTTTTGTAGAGTATTTCCTTGCCTAGATTCTTGATCTAAACAGAATTCACCAAGATGATTATAATAGATAATTTTTTGGTATCCAATTTTTTTTAAATGCTGGTGTAGTAGTTCATCTAAATCTAGAATTTGCCCATTTTCAGAAATATACTCATCTTGAGTATTGCCATATAAGAGAAAAATCCGTTGTAATTGATCACCAAAAATAGATTGAGTATTCATTTTGAATTATCTGATTTTAATGTTTTTTTTAATTTTTCTAGAAAATTAAGAGGAGGAATTCCTACAGTTAAAAAACCCTCTTTTTCAAATTGAAGCTCTTGATCTCTTTTTGAACTTTTAAATACTTCCTCTAAATCACGATATCGTTCTGTAATAAATTGGAAATTTTGATTCTCTGATCCTCGAAAACCTTGATTTGTATTTTTTTCTTTTTGGTATTTTCCATCAATTAACAAATCAAGATTACTTAAAAGACGTAACTTTGAATCATTTTTACTTTCTTCAATTTCCTTTAAGGTAAATCCACTAAAGGAAATAACACTAAGATCTGGATTCACCTTTTTTATTGCTTCAAGAAGAAGCGATAAACCATACGCTTGTAAAAAAGGTTCTCCTCCAGAGATTGTAATTCCTTCTAAATTATTGGTCATTAAAATCTCTAAAGCTAGTTGCTCCACTTTCATTATTTGAGCATCAACTTGAGGAACCCATTTAGGAGAAATACAACCAGAACAAGAAAAACAACATCCTTGAACCCAAATAACAAACCGTATTCCTGGCCCTAATGCTTTTGTTTGTTTGCAAATATGAGCAATATTTAGAAGAGGCAAATCTTGATTCATTTTTATATTTTTTTTGAAAAGCAATCAGTTAATCACAACTAAGACGGTATTGCCCAAGTCCAAAAGATGTATTTTTTCCAACATGAATTTTTTCTCCTATTTTTAAAAGAGGAAGAATTAAACTCAAATCACCTTTTAATTCGATTGATCCTAATAACCCGCCTAATTTCATTGTGTCTTTTTGCTGAGCAGAATAACGCTCCCAGTCATGCCAATAAACATCACTACGAACTTCAATATTAGGAGCTTTGTCCCAAAGATCTTCAAGTTCATCAAGTTTAGGATGACTTTCAAAATTCCGAACAAGGGTGTGGGCTCTTTTTAAGAGTGACTGCCAAAAAGCTAAAAAATTAAATTGATTAAGATATTTTCCTTTTGATTTGATTCGCAAAGGAGTTAACAACTGCAAATTTACTGATGATGAATTAAGATTTTTTTGTATTTTTAATGGCACTAAAGTATTTTCATTTTCCAGATGTTGGGTTTCATGATGAAAAATAGTTTTCCATTGATTTTCTACTTTTTGTTCAACCAAATGCAGTGAATACTTTCCTCGATGTTGCCCTAAACCACTTTGCCCTAACTTTAAAAAAGAAAAGATAATTTGATGCAGATTTTGAATATAATCACCAAAAAGAAGAAAACTGAATTGAATCAACTGTCCTTTTTTAAACTCAGTCTCATTTGATTGAGGTGGTTGGATAATATAAGGATGAGGTCGTGGACTTCCAGAAATACCTAAGCCATTTCCTGTAGGAGGAGTTGCAAAAATGCTATAGTAAGTACATTGCCTTTTAAACTTACAGTTGTTGCAATCTTTTTGCTTCGTTGCAACACAAGTAACTTCTTTTAGTTTTGCACCAAAACCTCCCCGTAAAATTGATCCTTTATACTTAGGTAATGTAATTGGTGTTTGAACTAAGAGTGTAAAACAAAAATGGTGATAATGTAGTATCGGCATAATAATTTGACCACGATAAATTATGAGAGAAATTTAAATTTATTTTTTCCGAATTTTTTCGATATTTAAAAATTCTTGTGGTGCAGATTCTTGATACTTTGGATCACATTCAGGTTTTGTAGTATCAAGACCTTCATTTTTTAAAAAATCTTGAATTACAGAAAGATATTGAGTACGTTTTGCTTCATCAGAAACTTGCTCCGCTTCATAAAAATTAATGCTTAGTTCATGATGACAAAGCTCTTTTTTATCCTCTGAGGGAGAGACAATGGTAACAAGTTGATTACCTTGATCATCTTTTAAAATTTGATGAAATGCATTCCTTTCATCATCTTCAGCCCAACAACTTGCTTCTAACTGAAATCCAAGTCCTTGAAGTTTTTCTTCTATATCTAGTTGAAGTTCTGCTCGATGAATTGAATTAAGGAAATTGTTTTGAGCTTGTCCTATTAGATGACTACTAGTTTTTTGATGTTTCTCAATTTGTTGAAGGATTTCTTGTAATTGAGATGTTGGAACCTCATAATCATTTGAATCTAGTGTTTGCTTAATTTCATTGAGGTGTTGTTCTAAAAGTTTAAAATCACCATTTACCCAATGATTTGTATCAATTTTAATCTCTTGGTCATTACCATCAATTTTAAGTTCTAATTCTTCATACTCGACAAGGGTACTTTGTGTGATGGCTAAAGATTCTAAGCACTGTTTATAATAATGCATCCACTCTATTTCTTTGAGTGTAACTTTCTCTCTAAGTTGTATTGCTTTTATAAAATTTTCTTGAGCAACAGCAATTCCTGCTTCATTAACGCCATTTCTATGATTTGAGAAAGCAATCTTTTTTTGTTCTAAAATATCATCCCATTCATTAGGGAAAAAATATTTATGAGACGGGTGATTTTTTCTAAATATTCAAGTTCCTGTTCTAACCCTAAAATCCATCTTTTTGCGATTGTTTCTGCCTTATCTTGTTTCTCTTGAATAGAGTCAAAAATCTGACTAATTTGCTGGCCTTGTTGGTTGATGGCTTGATTTAATGCTGATGTGGTTTGTTGGAAATCCTCTGTTAGATTTTCAATTCTTTGATCTACTTGATCCTCAAGATGATTAAAATCATCCTTTAAGGATTGAATTTTTGTATCAATATAATTTTTTTGTTTTTTTGATGATTGTTCTAGTTTTTCTTGAAATATCTTTGTTTGTTTGTTGAGTTGTTTCTGAGAATTCTTTGCAACCTCTTTCAGGTTACTACTTAAACCTTGAATGTGTGTATTTAGTTTTTGAACATTTTGTTCTCTAGTACTGTTCTGTTGTTGTAATACTCTATTTTCTTGTTCTAGCCATTGTTGATGTTTTCGGTTTATATTTTGCTCAGCATATAGTTGATTTACAACATGTGTAGATTGTTGCCATTCCTGCACTTGGTCTCTACGTACCCTGACAAATTGATTATAACTTCCACTCATAATATTTACACATTCTAAGGTTATTTTATAAGTATACTAATTGTCTCAAAATTTGATTCACGTTTTTACTAAGCATCAAACACAGTACAATTTCATTTTTTATAATAAAAATTTATTAAATAGTGCTTTAGATAAAAATCTAAAGGTATCCACCTATCAAAGTTATACTAATAAAAACAACATTATTTTATAGAATTTAGAAAAAACTATAAAAAAATCCATCTTTAAATCACTCGATATTCTAGTTTCTTAGAAAGAAATTAATGAATTTTTAGTTTGTGGGTGTGTTTGAATTTTCTGTTTTGAGGAATTGATGAAGACACCGCTTTTCTTAGAAAAAAGCACAGTTGAATGATGACCTTTTTGAGGAAAGTAAAAAGGAGTGAGTCTGATATTCTTTATTATTGAGATACGTAATCCTTCCACGGAATGGAAGTCCTGTAACTTAGATGCCATCTTGAGGAAACTTCCTTGAGATTGTACCTAGTCGTAATCCTTCCACAGAATGGAAGTCCTGTAACATTTGTCGGTAGTTATGTTGATCCTGAGATAGCAGAAGAGCTGTCGTAATCCTTCCAAGGAATGGAAGTCCAATAACGAGTTGAGATCTACGAAGACAGAGAATGCCTGACTGGTCAGTCGTAATCCTTCCACGAAATGGAAGTCTAGTAACAAATTGCATCCAAGTGGATCTAATGGGCGAACATCTAGCGTCATAATCCTTCCATCGAATGGAAGTCCTGTAACCATTCATTATCGATTCGGGGACAGGTTCGATCTGGGTCAAAAAGTCGTAATCCTTCCATACAATGGAAGTCTAGCAAATCTTTCAGAACCTCACTCATAAATGAATACGATCGTAATCCTTCCACGGAATAGAAGTCCTGTAACAAGATAAACGATGGTGGAATGTGCACAAAGGAGCTTTTACCTCGTAATCCTTTCATAGAATGAAAGTCCTAAAATTTACACAAACATCAGCTGTCTAATACATACTACAATTGGGGCATTGTAACCCTTCCATCAAATGGAAGTCCTGATATATTACTTTGATACAAATAATTTCCTACACCCTTCTCTATCATAATCCTTCCACGAAATGGAAGTCTAATAACTAGTCTGGGTACTCCGACAAATTTTCAACGTACTTCATAAGTCGTAATCCTTCCACAGAATGGAAGTCCAGTAAATCGTATGGTCGAAGACGTACTTTTCGGAATGGAAGAAGAGTCATAATCCTTCCACAGAATGGAAGTCCAGTAACTTGACGATGCAGATGTGTACTATATGACTGTGTGTGCCCTGTCGCAATCCTTCTACGGAATGGAAGTCCAGTAAATAAAAGTTTTCTACATACAGGTTAACGAGTCAGACGATCCGTTTTAATCCTTCCACGGAATGGAAGTCCAGTAACTTGATGTGCCTGAATGCAGGAAGGAATATTTCATGAAACCTATCAAATCATAATCCTTCCACAGAATGGAAGTCCTGTAACAAACCTCACTACGTCAAAAATAACTACTATTTCGCTGAAGAGTCATAATCCTTCCATCAAATGGAAGTCCTGTAACTTCTTATACTTTGAGTTCTTGTCTCATAATAACTCTAAGAAGCTATCAGGTTCATTTAACAAAAAAAACAAATCTTGATTTTTACTTTCTTTTAAAACGGTTTCATTCAAATCATCAAAAACCTTATTTTTTCTATTTATCCAAACTCTTTAGCATAAATTAAAATTCATTTCTCAGATAATTTTTCAAAATTATTTAATTTCTCCGAAATTTCATTCTCTTTCAAACTTGTCTTTTCTAGGATCTCAAAAAATTCTTTTTTTTTCATCAATCATAAAACTATAAAATTGAAGTTTTACTACCAAAAAATAAACTTTCTAAATCAAAGTTTGTTGTTGATTTCATAATATTTTTACTAAATTTTTCTTTTAAGGGAACTCAAAAGAAATAACCTACCCGAACAGGTTCGATTCTAACATCCCATTTGGGTAAGCAACCTGACCTT
>JBNMNM010000210.1:0-5552 GCA_051275585.1 bacterium
ATTTCCTGAAGGAATGGAAGAATCTGTTTTCCTGAAGGATCTTCTGTAAACAAAGTCTCAATTCGTCCTTCCTCTAAAGCTTTTTCAATAATATTGTGAATTTTAATAAAAAAGTGTTTTATTTCAAGGCTATTTTTAAAGTCAAGCATTTCTTGGATGTTAACAACAGCAGGAGTGATTGCATTTCCAATGTTATGTAAAACACTGATTGCATTTTCAGTGATACCTGCAACATAAGCCTGTTTTAATTGTTTCTTTTTTTCCTCTTCTAGTTTTTGATAACTATCTTCTACGTTGTTATGAGAGTGTTCTAATGCAGAGATCATTCGATTGAAAGATTTTGCTAATGCAGTCAACTCTGTGTTGGCTCCTGTTAAATGAACCTTCTTCCAATTTCCTTTTGCAATTTGAGATGTAATTGATGTGAAATAAATTAGGGGTTGAGTGATTTTTCGACTAAGAAGAAAAGTTGTAATTAAAATTAAAATAATCAGGATTGGAAAACTTCTTATGAGCAAAATTTGAAGCATCTCCCGAATGGGATCTTTTAACAAATTACTAGGAATGGTGATTGAAATTTTTAGATTAGGAATCGTAATAATTTGAACCGTTTTTACAACACCCTCTGTTGTATTATTTCCACTTTTTGAAATAATTTGATCTTTAAATAGGGCTTGCATTGCAAGATGTTGTTTTCCTTCTAGAAGGTCTTTCCAAATATGTTTCCACGAAAAAGCTGCAACTAAAGCTCCTTCAGGAAGGTTTTCATAGAAAACAGGAATTGCAATAACAAGTAAATTTTTCTGTTGAATGCTCTTTTGAAAACTAAGATAGGTTTTTTTTCTTTTAAAAACAGAATTTGAAATGCTGTTTTTATTGTTTAGAGTATACCAAAGAAGAGCTCTATTTTTATGATTTGATTCAATTAGTGTTAGTTCAAAATCGTGAAAACTAAGGTCAACTTGAGAAAAGTTTTTAGAAAAAGAAATTGAATGTAAAAATTGAGGAAGGTATTGCTCTCGACCCGTTTCATCAATCAACGCATTAATTAATAGGCTATTTTTTGAAACCCGATTGAGTTGAGAGAGAAGTAAACTAATATGTTGTTCTAAGCGGTTTTCAATATTTTTTGTTTCAGCATTATAATATTGTTCAGCTTGTCTTTTTATAATTCGACTACTATCTTGGTAGATAAAAAAACTGCTTAAAATAATCCCAATAAGACTAGTCGCAAGTAATGCTAAAAAAATAGTGGTTCGAATGCTAACTGGTTTCATTTAACTCTACCTGATAATTGTACAGGTTTAATGATCCACTTTTTAGATTTTAGAGAAAATGAAAATTTTGCTAAGAAAAAATCAGAACTATTAAGAGCTTCATGGTGGATGCCAATACCTTTAGAGAAAGGTTGTTGGTAAAATTTAACAAGACCTTGATGATTTTTAATGTTCTCAAGAGCAAATCTTATCTTTTTTCGGTTGAGAACTCCTGCTTTTTGAATCGCATTTGCTAATAAATGAACACTATCATAAGCATGAGCCGTTCCTACAGGACTAAATAAATCTTGAGCGAATTGTACTTTTTTAGGCCATAATTGCTTCGCTATCTGTAATACCTTTTTTTGGCTTTTTGGAAAACGAGGAGAGAAAAAAGAATAGGTTTGTAAGAAAGATAAATTAATATGATGGAGATCTTTTTTTACACGACTTGGAAAGCTTCCACCTGTAATTCCCCAGTGTGAGAGAATTGGAATTTTCTTTTTCCTTTTTGCCATTGCTTGAATAATTGTTGCACCTTCTGGAGCATTACTAACAAGAATTAAAATATCAGGAGATTGTTGATAAATTTTTTCTAATTTTTGAGCAATTTTGAGAGGACTAGCTTTCCACGGAAACCATTCAATTGATACAATGTGCATCTTTGTTTTTTGAATGGCAACTTTAATACTAGTCTCATTACTACGACCCCACGCAGTAGTTTCTAAGAGTAATGCTATTTTTTGAGCTTTCCGTTTTTTGGCTTGCCTTAATAAAAAAGGGCCAGCAAATTCATCTCGAACAGAAACTCGAAAAATCCAAGGATTACTTGTAATTGGAGTTCCTGCCGCCCAAGGGCTAATATAAGGGATTTTAATTCTATTGGTATCAAAAAGAGCTCGTTTTTCTGCCATGATTACTGGGGTATGAAGTCCTCCAATAACGGCAACAACCTTTTTGTTTTTTGAAAACTGAAGCATATTCCTTTTTCCTCTCGCAGGAATACCTCGATGATTCTTTGTAATTAAGGCTAATTTTCTTCCTAAAACGCCACCATTTTGATTGATTTCAGTAATTGCAATTTGAATCCCACGTTGGATTGCAATTCCAGCAAATCGTGAACCTGATGTCATGTCCGCATTCAATCCAATGTAAATTGGTTGAGCAAAAACAACAAAATTCCAGCTAAATAAAATAAAAAATAAGAATAATTTTTTTTGTAGAATATGCTTTAACTTTACCACGATCTTTTACCTAAAGAGCTAATTGATGTGTATGGTATCGGATTAGAAACTCAATTTTATTTAAAAAGTAATTCTCTTGTTCTTTTTGATAATGAGGTGATTGAATCACTGAGAATTTTTCTAATGTTTCTTCTTTTTCTAAGATTGAGTCTTCAAGTTGTTGAATCTCTTTTTTTAGAAAAGATAACTGAGCAAATTTCTTTTGTAAAAAGTCAACCTGCTTTTCAAGGATTGGAAGAGACTCTTTTAAATCAAGAGTTTCGAGTAAAAAAGAACATCGATCTAAAAAAGGACTGTTTTCTGAGAATACACTGAATAAATTAAAATGGAATACTAAACTTTTCTTCAGTACTTTAGTTCTCAAATAGATTGGTAATGTTGAATTTGTTGCATTTTTCCAATCAACATAAATAACACTTTCATATCGGTTAAAATAAGAGTGTTGGAAAAACTGCTCTATTGATAAATCATTTCCCTTTTGTTGAAGGAACTTATTTGAGTTCCATAGTTTAATCTGAGTATCAAAATTATTTTCTTTTAAAAACTGTAAAACGTCCTTTCCTATATCATCGATTAATAAACAATGACTAACGTTGAGCAGTTTTTTTCCTAATGAAAGTAAGTGTTTCCCTTCAAGAAAAGATTCAAAAAAAAGAGCAATTAACAAAGCACTGTATTCACTAGAATGAGTTTGTATTTTTTCTAGAGTTGTTTTTTGTTTGCTTCGTAGTTCTTGTAGTTGTTGTTGCTTTGAAATAATATCTTTCTCTATTTGATAAGATTCATAATATTGAGGTATTTTTTCAAAGGTAAAAAGTTTTTGATAAATATTTTCAATCATCATTTGATTTTTTTGTGTTTCTGGAATTTTAGAAACAATATTTTCGATAGATGAGTCTCCAATATATAATGTTTTTTCTTGGAAAAAATGTTCTTGAATACTTACTCCATCTTGGTCTTTTTCTGGGAAATCATTTCGAACAAGAACAATCAAATCTGCATGGTAAAGAAGGTCTCGATGAATAAATTGATTACTTGTAACAAGGGTTCTATTAAAGTTTAAAGGTTGTAGTTTCTTTTCAATTTTTGTTTTGCAATGTTTTAATTCTTGAGCTGAAAGGAGGATTAAAACAAAACCAACTTTATCTTGAATATTTAAATTATTTTTATAATTATGAGTGGCTCTGCTCTGTTCTATTTCAAGATTCTGTATTGGTGTTTTTAACTCTCCTTTTGAGATAGAATCTAACTTTGATAACATTCCTTCTAATTTACTTATACCTTGGTATTTATAATACCCGAATTTTTGTTTCTCATCACTTTGAAAAACAGATTTAATTTTGGTAATGGTTTTTGAAACATTGGATTCTTTTTTTTTTTGAGTGTGATTTTCTAGCTCTTCAATTGCTTCAAGGAATCTATTGCTATTGCAATCACTAGGATTTTCTAAAATCCATTCAATAAAAGGTTTTTCATAAAATTCAATTTGTTGTTGAAATAATTTTTGACTAGGTGATGGATTAACAACAGAATATTTCTTTTTCTTACATTGGATATATTGAGCCTTTAATTTCTCAAATTGAATAAAATCATAATTAATACTAACATTCTCATTTGCTTTTTTTGTTAAAATTCGGTTCCGAAAGAGAATCTGGAAAAATACTCGTTCATATCGGTTTCCTTCAATTGCTTTTGGATGACAGTAAGATATAGTTATTCCTGCTTGTGATGGGACTGTATATTTTTGAAAAAACTCTTTACTCGTTAACTTTTGAAATTCTTGATAATGCAAAGGGTTAATGCATTGGGTTGACGTGATTGTAAGAATATCTTGAATTGATTCAATGATTTGGTTTGTTGCTGTGCTTGAAAATGAAATAGGAATAAAATCATGACTTTTAATATCTTTTTTAATAAACTCTAATAATTCTAAAAGCTTTTTAAGTTTATATAGATCAAATAAAATGAATTTTTTTTGTACTTCTTGATCTCGTTGAATAACTTCCCAGTCAGAACCAACATAACAAATTCCAAAAAAATGATTTAGAAATTGTAGAAATTTTTGTGGATGATTTAAAATTTGAATAAATGAAAAACAATTTACTTGTTCTGTCTCTTTTTTTTCTAATGTATTTTGAATCCAAGGAATAAGATAAAATCGAAAAAATTTTCGGATTGAATTTAGTTTTAATACAATACTGTCTAATAAATTTAATTTCTTTTAATAAATTTGATCAGCTTTTTCTTTTAAGGAAGCATCAATATGCTGAATTTCTTGCAACCAAAGGTTTAATTTTTCTGTAACAGAACGATCCTGAGACTCTAATGTTGAACAAAAATCATCTTGAAAAAATAGATTGGTTGTTGCTTCTTTCTTTCCATTTAAAATAGATTCAACTTCCCACCGTTGTGACAATGACATTGTCAACTGTCTTAGTTGATTAGGAATAAACGGCTTTTGAAAATACAATAGTCGTTGAGAAGTTCCTAATTCTAAAGCAATTTGATGAAATGTATAATCTGAGTAAGCAGTCATAATTACAATTTCTACAAGATCATCAATTTGACGAACTTTTTTTGCAGTTTGAACTCCATCAATTCCAGGAGGCATTCGAACATCAAGAAAAATGATACAGTAGGGGTTGTTATTTTGTTTTGAGTCTATAACAGCTTGAACTGCTTGTTCGCCTTGAGATACATAATCTACTTGATAAACATTTTCTTCTTCCTCAACTTCAACCTCTTCATTTTGTGATATTTCTGAAGCGAAGAATTTTTTATTTAAAAATTGTTGGTATGGATTTTTTTTATAAGATTCTAATACAGATAAGTAACTGTCTTGAATACTAGGCTCGTCATCAACAACTAAAATCCGTAAAGGTAGTTTTCCCATTGATATCCTCACTTAAATAATAGAATAAAATTTTTGTTTATGATTATTACTGTATTATAGCTGACATTGAGCAGGTGTAATTTCTAAAAAAAACATTTATAATGAATAATAGTTATTACTAGCTAACTATCAAATTAACTTACTGGAATTATTATATAA